>JAJZLA010000182.1 GCA_021803845.1 bacterium
TACGCCGTCTTTTAATCCTTTTTATTTTTCGGAGGGCATAAGCAGAAAGCACTGGGATTCAATTATAAACAACGACGAACATCCTTTGCAGAACAAAGGGATTCAAAATGCTCTCGCCCCCGGTTCGACTTTTAAAGCGGTTGCTTCTCTTGCCGCTTTGTCTTTGCATCTTATAACGCCGGAAGAAAAAATTTATTCCGGTCCGACTTTTAAACTGGGCGACGCCGTATTTTATAACTGGAACCCCTACCAAAATTCTAAAGTAAACATGTACAGGGCGATTGCGGAGTCCGTCGATACGTATTTTTATTCTATCGGAGTCAGGATAGGCATAGACCAGCTTGCTGATTACGCCCGTAGATTAGGCTTGGGGGAGAAAACCGGAATAGACCTTCCCGACGAAAATCCGGGATTCATTCCTACCAAGCGCCTCGTTTATCAAAGGTATCACAGCCGGTGGTATAAAGGCTCCACCCTTTCCGCTATTATCGGGCAGAGTTACGACCTTGTATCGCCGATACAGCTTTTGATGGCATACAGCGCTATCGCCAACGGCGGAAACCTTTACAGACCGTTTCTTTTGCAAAAGATAGTGTCGTGGAACGGAAAGATATTAAAAGAAGTGAAACCCAAATTCGTCCGGCGCATAAATATAAAGCAAAAATATCTTAACGCCGTTAAAAAGGGCCTTTGCGACGTCGTAAGCAAAGATTACGGAACGGCGATAAACGCTAGAATAAAAGGCATAAAATTTTGCGGGAAAACCGGAACCGCCCAAATCATTTCAAAAACATATTCTATTTACGATATAAAATATATACCGAGAAAATACCGCGATAACGCATGGTTCGTAGGTTTCGCCCCTTTAAACGACCCTAAAATAGCCGTCGTGGTACTTGATATGCACGCCAGATTTCTCGGAGCGAACGCGGCGGTTATAGCTAAAAAAATAGTCGAAAAATATTTAGAGCAAAAAGGCTTATGGAAGCCTCCTTTGCATAAAAAAACCGAAAAAGGCAAAAAAGGCGGGAAAAGCAAGAGCAAACTGCCGAGCTTTATATATACGAGTTTTTAATATGAAAATATTGGATAACCAGTACGCTAAAAATTTTGATTTTATAATGTTTTTTGCGGTTATTTTAATATCCGTACTCGGCATTATAAATCTTTACGGTTCTTTAAGCATAAACCATAAGGATTTCCTAGACCCCTACGTAATAAAGCAGATTATATGGTTTATAATATCCTTCTTCATAATGTTCTTAATAATAACTATCGATTACAATACGCTTATAGAAGCCGCCTATTATATTTACGGTTTTATTTTAATATTTATTACGGTCGTCCTGTTAAAGGGCAGAATTACCCACGGGGCTTCAAGGTGGATTTCGCTGGGCATGTTTTCGTTCCAGCCGTCCGAGCTCATGAAAATAGGCTTAATATTTGCTCTTGCCAAGTATTTTACGACGTATGAAAATAAAAAAGGCTATTCCCTTAAAGGGCTTATAGTTCCGTTTATAGTAATTATCATACCCGTTCTGCTGATAGCAAAAGAGCCCGATTTAGGTACGGCGCTTATCGTTTTATTTATCGGTTTTATTATGGTTTTTCTTGCCGGAATAAAAAAAAGTTCGATGGTTATTTTGACGGGAATTGCGCTGGTCGTCGGTCCGCTTTTGTGGTTCAGGTTGAAATCCTATCAAAAAAGCAGAATACTTATATTTTTACATCCCGCCAAAGATTATCTGGGGGCAGGATATAACATTATCCAGTCGGAAATTGCGGTCGGGGCGGGTAGGTTTTTCGGAGACGGTTTCGGGAACGGTTCTCAGAGCACTTTAGATTTTTTGCCGGCGAAACACACCGATTTTATATTTTCCACGTTTATGCAGCAGTTTGGGTTTTTAGGCGGACTGATTCTTATAGCGCTATATTTTATCGTAATAATAAGGGGCTTTAAAATAGTTTACAGGGCAAAAAAATTGCAGGGATTTCTTCTCGGCGGAGGCGCCCTCGGCATTATCACGTTTCATGCTATAATAAATATGTATATGACGGTAGGGCTTCTGCCGGTCGTGGGCGTTCCGCTTCCTTTTTTCAGCTACGGAGGGACGTCGCTCGTAGTCGATATGTCTGCGGCGGCTATACTTTTAAATATCTCGATGAGAAGATACAAATTTCAGTCGTAAAAAATGAAAAAATATAAAAATTTAGATATCCGAAACATTTCTATTTTAATATCTTCCTTTTTTTATGCCGGGTTTTTTCCCTACGGCCCTGGTACCGCCGGTTCCGTTGCGGCATTTTTATTATATATACTGCTGTTAAGGTTTTTAAATCCTTTTTATTATTTAGCGCTCTGCCTGCTTATATTTATCTCGGGAGTTTATTTCTCGTCTAAGGCGGAAAAAATATCGGGCATTGCCGACCCGCCTTTTGTCGTAATAGACGAAGTGCTGGGATATCTTTCGGTTGCGGCGGGGCTGCTATGGATGCGTTTTTCTTTTTTTCACCTGTTTATATATGCGTTTTGCGGGCTGGCGTTATTCCGTTTCTTCGATATATTGAAACCTTTTCCTATCGGAATAATCGACAAAAAAGTCAGGGGCGGATTCGGCATTATGCTCGACGACCTTGCCGCCGCCGTTTTCTCCTTGATAGTTTTGCGTTTTATAATAGTAGTTATAGCCGGATTTTGACCGTATATTTTACCTTTTTGTAGAAAAAATGTTAAAATAATATCCTTAATAATATAAAGAACCTTATAAGCTAAACCTTGAAAATGGAAACTAAAGACAAAGAGCCTAAAGATATTAAAATCCTCGTTATAGCCGATAACCATAATTTTGCGGAAGCGGGAGAGATTATAAAAGAGCTTTCGGACGTGCTTTCAAATTACGGTTTGGGGTTTAAAGAAGCCGTTATAATGCCGGAAAGCCAGAGAGACGGCATATATAAAGTAATGTCTTACATGGCGTCCGGAGATTCTTTCGTTATAGTATGCGGAGGAATGAAGGAGGACGTTTCTTTAACCCGCGATACGGTTTCCGCGGTTTTTAAGAGAGAACTCGTCAGGAGCAAAGACGCCGCAGATTTGATGGCTCTCGTTTATGAATCCGAAAAAAAAGCTTTTAATCCTTCGGTTGAAAAAGCCTGTTATTTTCCCGAGCATTCTTTTATAGTTCCCAACCAGAATTCCGGAATTTCCGGCTTTTATCTTACCGAACCTATTTTTTTTGCGGCTATGCCGCTTGAGCCTAAAAATGCCGTAAATATGTTTAAAAACCATATACTCGGAAAAATGCTCGGCAAACTCGGTATCAATTATTTTGTCAGATTAAGAAAATATAAACTTTTCGGCTCAAAGGAAAAAGAATTCGAAATTCTTTTCGAAAAATTAAAAAAAACTGCCGAATGCGCTCTTAATTATGAATTTTCATACGGAGAATTCATCGTATCCGCCGCCCTCAACGGCGTTTCTACCCAGAAACTTAACGAAAACGTAAAGTCGCTCGACAATAAAGTCGGCGAAATTTTTAAAGACTATCTTTACGGTTTCGACGACGACGAACTTCATATAGTATGCTCGTATCTTCTTAAAGAAAACGGTATCAAGATTGCGGTCGCGGAATCGCTTACGGGCGGCTATATTTCCAATAAGCTTACGGATTTGCCGGGAGCTTCGGCTTATTTCGTTTACGGCGGCGTGGTGTATTCCGATTACGCAAAAACCGCTCTTCTCGGGGTAGATAAAGCGGTTATAGAAAAAGAGGGAGCGGTATCCGATAAATGCGCTATAGAAATGGCGGAAAAAGCAAGGGAAAATGCAAAGGCCGACATAGGAATTGCCGTTACCGGGTTTGCCGGACCTAAAACCGAATACGATAATTATCCCGTGGGAACCGTTTTCATAGCCCTTTCCAGTCCCAAAGTAAAAGAAGTTAGAAAATATTCGTTTTCCGGTTCCCGCTTAGACGTTAAAGCATATACGGCAAAAATGGCGCTGTTCTGGATATACCGCCTTATAAGCGGGACGCCGCAATCTTTAATAAAAACGTAACAATAATTTAACTTGATAATATTTCTTTTTTGAGATATAACTTTTAAATAAAAAAAATAAAATAAGAAAAGGAAGGCATAATTATGGCGTTAAAATCCGGCGGCAATAAAGGGGACTCGAATCCGTCCCCGTCAGAAAATAAATTTAAGGAACAGCCTATGCATGAGCAGAAAATAAAAGCGTTAGACCTTGCTATAGCCCAGATAGAAAAGCAGTTCGGAGCGGGAGCGGTAATGAAGCTAGGCGGCAAACCGCCGGCAGAAGATATCCAGTCTATTCCGACGGGTTCGCTGTCCTTAGATATCGCCCTCGGTATAGGCGGAATACCGAAAGGAAGAGTTATCGAGATATTCGGCCCTGAATCCTCCGGAAAAACTACCCTTACCCTTCAAATCGTCGCTCAGGCTCAAAAAAAAGGGGGTATTGCCGCCTTTATCGACGCCGAACACGCTTTGGATTTAAAATACGCAAAGAAAATCGGCGTAAATGTGGACGAACTTATAATTTCTCAGCCCGGCACAGGCGAAGAAGCTTTGGAAATCGCGGATTCTCTCGTTAGGTCAGGCTCTATTGACGTTTTAGTTATAGACTCGGTGGCCGCTCTTGTTCCCAAGGCCGAGATAGAAGGCG
>JAJZLA010000183.1 GCA_021803845.1 bacterium
AATTTAAGGGCATATGCGGCATAATTAACTTAAAAAATAATATATTTAAAAAATCGCTTTATCTTTTTAACTACAAAAACGGAAAAATTTATATACTTAAAAACCCGCTGGAGGCATCTTAATGGAACTATTTGAAGCTATAGGCTCAAGGACGTCGAAAAGAGATTTTGAAGACAAGCCCGTCCCTAAGGAGATTATAGACAAAATACTTAAATTATCGCTGAGGGCTCCTTCATGGGCAAATTCTCAGCCGTGGGAGATAGCGGTTTCTACGGGTAAAACCTCCGAATTTATTAAAACTAATCTTTACGAACTTGCGAAAAACTGTACTCCTATTAATCCGGATTATCCTTTTCCCGATTCCTGGCCGGAAAAGCAAAACGATAATATGTTTGAAACCGGCAGGCACAGGTTTGAATATATAGGCATTAACAGGGACGACAAAGAAAAAAGAACCGAATTTTCACTTCGCAATTATGTTTTTTTTCATTCCCAGACTGCCATTTTTATATATATGGATGAAAATTTAGGTCTATGGTCGGTTTTCGACTGCGGTTTTTTAGCGCAGAACATTTTGCTTGCGGCGCACGGTTTAGGTTTGGGCGCTTGTCCTCAGGCTTATTTAGTCGCATACCCCGACGTTTTAAGGAAAGCATTTAAACTGCCTAAAAATAAAAAATTTCTGCTCGGCATTTCCCTAGGTTACTACAAAAAAGCAAGCAAGGTAAACGAAATAAAAACTTTCAGGAACGAAGACGTTATAAACTATTTTGAATGATAAAGTTTATAAATGCGGCAGACATTACAACGCTTTTTCCAAACATCCTTACCGTATGATATAATTAGAACAAATAAGAATAATTTACGGTTTTAGTTATTGCGTTAAGCAGAATCTTAGTTTCTTTTTTTTAATATAAACTCTTTTAAGACAGCGGCGTTGTTGTTTATTTCGTCTTTAAGCCCGTATAATAAGGTTATATCTTTACCTCCGGTTTTTAATAATCGTGATATTGCGGCAATCGAATTATCAGAATTAGGTTCGGCTGACGAATTATGCGTGCGGTCGTATTCAGAAAGTTCTTCCAAATATTTTGTTTTAAATTCGTTAAAATCTATTGTCGCTTCGTGAAACGATTTTCTCAATTCGTTTGACGGCGCTATATCTTTAAACCAGAAATCTATTTTTGCTTTCTCTTTGCTTAATCCTCTAGGCCATAATCTGTCGATAAGTATTCGCATTCCGTCTTTTTCTGACGGTTCTTCGTAAATCCTTTTTATTTTCAGCATAATTTTACTCCCTGTATATGCGCGGTATAAATAAATTATACCAGAAAAAAATATAAAAATCGCCGAATATTAAAAATAATTACCGTATGATATAATTATAATAAAGAAAGTGAATTAAAATTAAAATTTATTAACTTTTATCTGCTTCGTACATAAAAATGACCGAAAGCGAATTTATAAATATTTTAAACAACGGCGATTTCAAAAATCGCTTTAATGCCGTAAGTATGGCGGAGCCTTCTTATTTAATTCACGCTTTAAAAGATAAAGACGAAAACGTAAGATATAAAGTCGCCTCAAGAATATCCGCCGAAAATTTAACGCCCCTTATAAACGATCCATATAAAGAAGTTCGTTTAATAGTCGCAAAAAGAATAGAAGCAAAAGAACTTCCAAAAATGATGAACGACAGATCTTTCTGGGTAAGGCATGCGGTAGCCGAAAGAATAGACGAATCTTATCTGCCTTCTTTAATG
The DNA here is from genome assembly GCA_021803845.1 of bacterium. The sequence goes on from JAJZLA010000183.1 coordinate 1,764, forward strand.
CATGATAAAGAACCGATAGTAAGAATTAAGGTTGCCGAAAGGATGTCGCCCGAATATTTAAAAGATATGATTAAAGACGAAGAAGCATTGGTAAGAAAAGCGGTATCGAAAAGAATCCCCGAAGAATATCTGCCTTTAATGAAAGACGACGAAAGCGAAAGCGTCAGGAATATCGTTGCTGAAAGGACGTCGAAGTTATGAAAACCGTTCTTATTACAGGTTCTACGGACGGCATAGGAAAACAGACCGCCGTTATTTTGGCGCAAAAAGGCTTTTTTGTACTTATTCACGGCAGAAACGAAGAAAAATGCAGGCAAACCGTAAATGAAATCTCCTCGGCAGCAGGCTCTAAAAATTTAGACTACTTCACATGTGATTTATTGTCCTTACGAGAAGTTTACCGATTTTCGGAAGAAGTTAAAAAAAGATATGAAAATTTAGATATTTTAATTAACAATGCAGGCGTTTATTTAAAGGATTATATACTGTCTCCGGAAGGAATAGAGGCGACTTTTCAGATAAATCATCTTTCGATGTTTTATCTTACATTAAATCTTCTTCCGATTATCAAACCAGGAAAAGAAGAAAATGCCCGCATAATCAATGTGAGTTCGACGGCGCACGCTTCTAAAATGGATTTCGACAATCTCGTAAAACCGGCAAAATATGACGGACACAGAGCTTACAGCCTTTCTAAATTATGTAATATTCTTTTTACCGTCGAGTTAAGCGAAAGGTTGAAGGATAAAAATATCACCGTAAACTGTCTGCACCCTGGAGTCATAAACACGAAACTTTTAAAAGCAGGGTGGGGAGCAGTCGGAGGTTTTTTCGGCAGAAGCCCTAAGGAAGGAGCCAAAACATCCGTTTATTTAGCCGTCTCTAAAGATGTAGAAAACATAACCGGAAAATATTTCAGCGACTCAAAAATAGCAAAACCGCACGATATAGTTTGCGATAAAGATGCGAGGACAAAATTATGGCGGCTTAGCGAAGAATTAATAAATAGAAACGGTTATGAAATAGTATAATATTAATTATTTTGAGGGGGGAGGTATTATGAAAAAAGCAAACGGCATTGAAATCTATGAAAACTTAAAAGAAATATTGAATCCGGAACGCTCGTGCCTTGTAGTGTGGGACGTTCAAAACGGCTTGGTTTCCAGAATATATAATAAAACTGAATTTGTTTCCGATATTAAATATTTAATAAATGCCTTAAGGGGTAAAATTCCAGTCGTATATACCCTTATAACACCGGCGGCAAAAGAGTTCAGGTCTTCGTGGTCGTATTATGCTATGATGAGGCGTTTCGGCGTTGACGATCCCGCAAAACTTCCCGATTTTATGGCAAAGGGTTCAAGCGACAGAAATATTCTCGAAGATATAGCGCCGCAAGAGGGCGACATACTGCTTGAGAAGCCTACGGCAAGCATATTTATCGGAACTTATTTCGAGCAGATGATGAAAAACAGGAACATAAATTCTCTGATTTTTACCGGAATAGCTACGGAAATAGGAGTCGAATCTTCAGCAAGAGACGCCGCAAACCGCGGATTTTATCCCATAATTGCAGAAAACTGCGTATCTTCTATGGATAAAGAGGCGCACGGCAGGTCTTTAGAAAATATGAAAAAAATGTTTATATGCGAAAATTCTAAAACTATCGTCGAAAATATTCTTAATTAAAATAAAACTAGTATGATACCGCCAAACCAGAAAAAAGTAGATGACCTGATTCAGCTTGATTTAGGATATATTCCGGACGTAGACATCGACGACTACAGGCTTACGATAAAAGGATTAGTCGAAAATCCGGCTGTTTTCACTTACGAAGATATCGTAAAAATCGGTAACGATAAAGTAACCGACGACTTTCATTGCGTTACCGGCTGGACTAAAGAATCGGCGGAATGGGAGGGCGTTTTGTCTAAGAAGCTCGCCGCTTTAGTTAAACCCCTTAAAGATGCAAAATATGTTTTGATAGGTTCTTACGACGGTTATAATACAAACGTGGATATCGACTTTCTTCTCAAGGACAACTCGATATTCGCGTTAAAATATGCAGGGCAAATTTTAACTCCGGAACACGGTTTCCCCGTCCGCCTCGTTATTCCAGATAAATATGCATATAAAAGCGCAAAGTGGGTAAAAACGGTTACCTTTTTAGATAAAGAACAGCTTGGATACTGGGAACAAAGAGGCTATTCCAACGGCGCAGACCCGTTTAAAGAAGAAAGATACGCATAGAGAAATTAAATTAAAATTATATTTATATTTCTCTGTCTCGGACCGTCGAATTCGCAAAGGAAAATTCCCTCCCATCTTCCGAGATTCAGCTTATTGCCGGAATATGGCAATATCCTTGAATTGCCTATTATAGCCGCTTTTATATGCGCATCGGAATTTCCTTCTGCATGCCGGTAGTTAGTGTTTTTAGGAACAAGATTATCTAAAAAACGGTTTATATCTAAAGCAACGTCGGGATCGTATGCTTCGTTTATAATAACCGCCGTTGTAGTATGCGGCGAATAAACCATACACAGCCCTTCCCCGTTGCCGTATTTGACGATAAAATCTTCAACCGTTTGCGTAATGTCTATAAGTTCGGTTCTTTTGCCGGTTTTTACCGTGAAGTTATTTATTTTCATAGAATGTATATTATGTTGTTTTACAGTTATTTGAAGCAGTTATAAATATTATAATACATAATGATACAAAAAACCTTATTTCTTTTGTAGGATTAAGGTCATTTTATAATTTAACAATATTATGTATAATAAGTTATAATATACATCATACCGGTAAATTTATAAATTATTAATTTATAAAAAGAGGAGATTTAATGAGAAGAACGCAAATATATTTAGACGATGAAATATACGAAATTTTAAAGAAAGAAAGTTTGATTTTAGGTAAAAG
>JAJZLA010000184.1 GCA_021803845.1 bacterium
CCGCAAAAATTAACTTTGAAATCAAAGCCGAAAACGACGTTTTTCTTCCCGAATATAAAGGTTCTACTTTCAGGGGCGTATTCGGACATATTTTCAAAGACGTTATGTGCATATCGCATACGGGCGAATGCAACAGCTGCAGTTTTGATAAAGTTTGCATGTTTAAAAAAGTATTCGATTCTCCGCCGCCGTCGAATTCTCAGAAATTACGCAATTATTCAGCCGTTCCCCACCCGTATGTAATAGAACCGCCTCTGGACCAAAAAAATTTTTACAAAAAAAACGAAATAATAAAATTTTCGTTAATACTGATAGGACAGGCAATTTCCTTATTTCCATATTTTGCATATTCTTTTGGACTTGCGGGAAAAAAAGGTATAGGCAGGCAAAAAAAAGGTAAGTTTATAATCACCAAAATAGTGAACTATAAAGACGGCGAATTATTATATTATTATAAAAACGACGAGCTTAAACCTTTGAACGGTTTTTATGCAATCGATGATTTCATTCAAGAAAATAATAACGAAAATTTTTCCGTTAATTTAAAATTTATAACGCCGACCAGAATTATTTTCAACGAAAAGCTTGTTTCGGAACCGGAATTTCATATTTATATCAGAAACGCTTTAAGAAGAATAACTAATTTAAATTTTTTCCACTGCATTAACCGTAACATCGACGATACGGATAAATCTATCCTAAATAACGAACCACAACCGGAATTAGAATTAGATTTCAATTATTATATAGAAAAATCAATGCCTATAAATTGCAAAAAATCATTAAAATGGTATTCTCTTGACAGATATTCCAATAGGCAGAAAACTCACATGAAATTAAGCGGTTTCATAGGCGATTTATCTTTCGAAAAAGTCCCGTTTGAATATTTATGGATTATCAGGCTGGGCGAATTGACGCATATCGGAAAAAACACGACTTTCGGTCACGGTAAATACTCCATAACGTCTATCTTATAAATTCTTATAAATTACAATAATAAAAGAACCCGTATACTTAACGAGAAAATATTAATGCCTAATTTTTACCTTCTTCTGCCTCCGCCGCCGAATAATGTAAGCAGCATAAGGAATAAGTTTATGAAATCTAGATAAAGGGTAAGAGCGCCCATAACGGTTTCTTTTCTTGTATCAAACGAACCGCTTAAGTATATCTGTTTAAGTTTCTGCATGTCGTAAGCAGTAAGACCTAAGAAAATTACCACTCCAAGAATAGATACGACATACATAAGGGTTGAACTGTGAAGGAAAAAATTTACCACCATAGCTATTATTATCGCAAAAAGCCCTACCATCATAAAGTTACCCATTTCAGTAAGGTCCCTTTTAGTCGTGTAGCCTAAAAACGCAAGAAGCCCAAACGACACTGCGGTAAGAAGAAATACTATCTCTATAGACTGATTCGTATATACTAAAAAAATGAAAGAAAAAGTTACTCCGGTAAGAGCGGAATAAAATAAAAATATAGCCTCGCTAATATCCGCCGGCAATTTATTGATTCCGAAAGACAAGCCTAAAACCGCCGCCAATTGAATTCCCATTAAGACATAAAACAACATAACGTGCGTATAAAGATAGCCCACCAAAGGTTTATCCATCGCCACGAAATAAGATATAAAACCCGTAAGCATAAGACCTATCGTCATCCATGTAAAAACTCCCCTGAAAAAATCCGACAGACCCTCCTGCGTAGCAGCCCTTCCGCGCGTAATATCGTAATCGTAACTTCTTGGCCCCTGTCCCATGCCAAAATTATTATTTCCAAACGGCATAACTTTTATCTCCTTTTTATTATAAATATTTTAATTTAAAACATTTTAAGCAAAATTATATTGTAATATTATAAATCAATTTTTAACCTGAAGTCAAATTGCGGAAATCGGTAATGCTGAAATCGGTAAATTAAATCTGATTGCAACTTTAAAAAAATAAATATCCTATGTTCCTATATTGCATCCTCTAAAATTTTTAAACCACGTGTATAATTTATTTTTTTAAAAATAGAGCTTAATTCTTTAATATCCATATTTTTCTCTTCAAATTTTTGTTTAATTAAATTCTTAATATTTAAGTGTTGACCTTTTAAGCTTCTATCTTTATTTTTATAAAAAAAAATTTCTATATTTGCATATTCCCTTATAATGCTAACTTCGTTATACAATGCTCCTTTTTCTACATTGAAATTCAAAGGATAACCGTTTAAAATTTCTTGGTTTAATCCTTTGTCGTTTAAATTGTTTCCGCTTTTATTTACGAAAAAATTTCCAATGGTAACGGGAGGATATTTATCGTTACCGAATAAAAAAATATAAGGCTTATTATATGTCCTATAATATTCTCTATAAAACTTATCGTCTAATTGACTTATGCCTACATTTACAGGCTCTCCAATATTTCCGCTATATTTAATATTATTTACGACGCAGCCCATTAAACGTAATTTTTCTTTTATTAAGTTTATCGATATCTCATGGCTATATCCAGTATCGTAGCCGAATGGCAATATATTTTTAGAAATAAAGGTATCGTAAATTTTATCATTCATCATTAGAATTTCGTAATTTTTTATGCCGAGCGTAAAAATAGAAAATTTATTTTTTGTATTTTTATCGATATAAATTATTAAAAAACCTGGGAAAAATACAGGTGCTGAATTTTCGGTTAATTTAATATCTATCGCCTCGTCCGGTATATTAAATTTTTTTTTATTTCCTATGACTGATTTAAAATTAGCGTTAATAGACAATTGCTCCGAATTTTCAATTAAAAGCTTCTGTTTTATATTTACAGGGAGTAAATCAATATCTACAGGTTGTATTTTATAAAAATCGGCCGGCATTAATTGTCCGGTAATACCGCAAAAATAAAAAGATCTAGTCGTTTTTGCAAGCATTGCGCCTTCGTTTATTGCCATTTTTCCTAAATCCGTCAACAATAAACATTCTTTTTTATTTAAAGCATTAATGTTTTCCGTTATTAATCCTGTGCCTAAAAAATTTTCAATTACTTTTTTAAGTTTTACGGAGGATATGCCTACAAGCTTTGAAATATCAGAGATACAACCGACATTTTTTTCGACCAATTTTAAAATAACCAATTCAAGACCGCCTAATTCCTCTCTGTTACGTTCTATCAATTCAGCTTCTATTTCTAATACAGGATAATAAGATTCTTTGGCAAAAATTATTTTATGCCCTTCGTTTATCAAGTTTAACGTATCGTTATAATAACTTACAAATGTTTTGTTAATCATATGTATGACCTATTTTATGTTATTTAATATATCGTTTACATCGATAAGCATATTCTGTTTTTTACAAAACTCTTTTAAAAAATTCATCGATTCCCTAAATTTTACTTCCATAGGATCAATTTTGTATTTATTTTGCTTTACTGAAGAAAGCATATTAATATCTCCTACCATAAATAATTGCTGCTTTACTCTTGTCATAGCCACGTTTAACCTGCGCCAATCTTTTAAAAAACCTATTGCATTTCGCTCATTAGACCTTACGAAAGAAAAAATTATAATATCTCTTTCCTGACCTTGAAAACTATCTACCGTAGCAACGATATCGTCCAGTTCCTTTATTTGTTTTATATTGTTTTTATTTATTTCCGCCTTAATAGCTTTTTTGATTTCATTAACATGATTTTTATAAGGCGATATTATGCCTAAATCAAATTCGTCGTCATCGGCGTTTGCATCCTGAATCATTTTTATAATATAAAGAATTATTTTAGTTTCCAATTTATTTCCGGTTACGCTTAACATATCGTCCTCTCCTTTAGAGGACGACTCGTATTTTATATTGCCCGGAACATTTGAAGTATCGAAAAAAATTAACGACGACTTATATAAATCCTTAAACGGTTTTCTTTTTGAAGTAGATTCGTGGGAAAAATATTTATTTTCATAAAATGCTTCCGAGATAAAATCCGCCACAATTTTTGGACACCTAAATTGCGTATCCAACATTACTTTCCTGCTTTCTGGAGAATTATTCCACAATACTTCAAAAAAGCTTTTTTCTAGCAAGTCTATCGTGTATTTATCGTCATCGCCTATACGCGATACAACTTCGTCTTTTAATGCATTATCTATTACCGGAGGCAATTGTTTATGGTCTCCTACTAAAATTGCTTTTGGAGCTCTTGAAAGCGGAACTATGACGTTTTGTATCTGTATTTGCCCGGATTCGTCGACAATCGTTACGTCGAAATTTACGTTACTGAAGCTTTTTGTAGTGTTTATTCCTATACATGTAGCGCCGACTACGTCGACCAAAGACAATAACATATTGTACATCGATTGCTGTCTTATATTTTGCAATTCATTTTTCCAGCCTTTAATTATTTCATAAACCATTAAATAATTGTCTATTTGTCCTTTAATAAGCAAAATATCTTCTTCGATGTTTCCTGATATATCTGAAGGAAATTTATATAGATTTAACGATTCTAAGTGTATAGGATATTTTATTTCATTATAATTATGTAATTTATTAGTTATATCTTGGATTCTTTTTTCTAAATCAAATTTAATTTTATTTTGATCTTCTAAATATTTTTCATTAAAAGATTTTGCTTTATCATATTTTTCAAGTTTTTTAACATAGTTTTTTTCATTAAATTGATAATAAGTTTTTTTTGCGCT
>JAJZLA010000185.1 GCA_021803845.1 bacterium
CTTAACCGCAACGGGAGAGGGGACGACATCGTAATAATAGAGCCCGGTTCCGGTTATTATTTTAATCCTATTCATTATCCGCATTTAGATTCCAAAATCATAGCCGAAAGATTATATTCGGTTTTAGAAAATATGAATTCCAACGACGGAAGGCAGGACAGTTTCTGGAAAGACAAATCCATAAATCTGCTTTCCAACTCAATAAGCCTTATAAGGTCTTGTTTGGGCTATGTTGCATTAAGCGACGTCCATGAAATTTTATCCGATGAAAACAAACTAAAAAACCTGATTGATTATGGACAAAATTTAATAAAAACAAAAGCGAAGCCGTCCGAACCCGCCGATTCAAATTTTGATTTGGGCGAAATCAGGCTCGCAAAGTCCTATTTCGAGGGAGCCGATTTTGCGGGATTGGACGAAAGAACAAAGGCAATTATAAAGAGCGAGTCTTTGAGGGTATGTTCGGATTTTATCAAGCCGGCGTTTAAAGAAACTTTCTGCGCTCCGAAAGAAAAACTTAATTTTCCGGGCTTTCAGGATGTGGTAAATAACGGAAAAATCGTAATTTTAAATATGCCTGAATCAAAATACGGTTTAACGGGCAAAATAATCGGCATTATGTTAAAACTCGATTATTTCAGGACGGTTTTAAACAGAGTATATAAAGCGGCAGCCGATAATTCGGTAAACGTAAAAAGGCCGGTTTTGTTTGTATGCGACGAATATCAAAATTACGTAACTTCGGGAGACATAGAATCGGACGCAGAGTTTTTTGCAAGATGCAGGCAGTCGAAAGCGATTAATATCGTTCTCACCCAAAGCTACAGCTCTTTAAAACTCAAGCTCGGTTCGGAAGAAAAACTTAATTCGCTGATCGGAAATATCAGGTCTTCGATATGGCTTTCTCTTAGCGACGACTATTCACGGGAAAAAGCTTCAAAAATATGTGACAAAGAATATAAGGTTAAAATAACCGAAAGCATAACGGAACAGGATGACGGAGCCGTTTTCAACCCTTACGTAGGAAGCCTTTTGTCGGACGACAATACTATATCGCAGGGGACTACCAAGACTTACGAAAAAATGCCCGCGTTCGATACGGACGATTTTGCCGGATTAAAACTAAATCAGGCGATTTACAGAATATACTCAGGATTTGAAACCAAAGGCCCCGGCATCGTCTATCTGCACCCGATATATAGGCAAAAAACAAAAAGTTATTTCGAAAATTAGCGGCTAAGCAGACTAAATAAAAAATATAAATACTGAGACTGAGGGACGATAAATGAAAAACGGTTCCGGCGGTGGAGCAGGGCAGGGTTACGATCTGGATATTTTAGAAATAGCGTTTCTTGTTTTTAGCGGAGTATTCGTTCTTTTTTACTGTACTAATCAAAATTTTAAATATTTTATAAATTCTTTTGAAATTTTTATCGCATATTCTTTTAAATTTTATCCTGCAGTGTTAATTTTATATGCTTTTAATCTATTCTTTTTTTTAACCGGTTTGCACGGAATTTATGTTCGAATTTTTGAAATAAGGGTCAGCGGCTCCAAGCTTAAAATGTACAATAAATTAGAAAAGTATAAAGAAAGCGGTAAAAGTTAAAAAGTTAAAAAACAAAAGTGAAAATGAAGGGTAATCGGCGGGAGGGATAATTTTAATGTTAAAAATTAGATATTATTATTTAAGTTATTTTATTTGCTTATGTTTTTATTTGTTTTCATTTAATATTATCGGTGCGGGCGCAGTGAAATATTCAGATACTTTTAAATACAGCCTGAAAAACAGGTTATGGGTTCATAAATTGCACATAAAGACAGGAATAGTATATAAGCTGAATGCCGCTTTAGGCTATGTTTCCGTCATAACGCTTCCGGTGATTCCATTGGATGTAGCACTTGGAAACACGGGAGCATTTTCGGAACAGATAGTCGGAAAGCAGATATTCGTAAAACCGATAACATACGATAAATCTGAAACAAGCAATATGGAGATATTTACCGAATACGGCCTTATAAACGTGTTATTGAGAATAAAAAGCGCAAAATCGGTTACGTATAACCTTGATCTGGGAGACACTTTAGGAAATGTTTTTGCAGCTAATTATATAAAAAATAAAATAGACAAATTAAAAAGCGTGTTATCTAAAGAATATGTATTAAAAATGAATTCCGTGAACGAAAAGGCGGCAAAACTTAATGCGGAAAAGAAGCAGGTTATGAATTTAATATTGCTTATTAACAGAACTAAAATAAATAAATCAGATTCAAAAGACGGCATAACTCTGACCGTTATTTCTATCAGCCGAATAAAAAACATATATTATTTGCAGTATCAGCTTACAAATAATACGGTTCAGCCGTTTTTCGTCCGAAACGTTTATCTTTACGCCGAATACGGCGGAAATTTCTTCGACGGATATGAGCCGGATAAATTGCGGGAAATCCGCATAATAAATCATACCCCTCATAACGCCCCATATATGCCTTATAAAATAATAAGAAATGTTATAGTTTTCAGAAAGCGGGAACTTAGCGGCGGCGGCAATATTATGAATGATTTAAAGCTGTCGTTTCATCTGATTATAGGAAAAAAATTGGTTCGCATTAATGTTCACGGGTTTTAAAAATGCAATTTCAAATTAATGGAATTATTAAATTAAATTACGATAATATTAATAAAATTATGCATATAAAATTATATTTATTAAGTATTATATTAATTTTTACTATTCCTTTATTGTTTATGCTGTCGGGATGCGCTCCCGAACCGGTTTTAAATAATAATTATTACGGCAAAAGCTTTGCCAAAAGCAGACGCCAAAAAAAATTGGAAAAGAAAGTGCTGGCTGTATCACTTAAATTAATCGGCGTTTCGAGTAAAGATATCAAAGCTCTATTATCCGAAAAATCGCCTTCCGAACCGGCAGCGGTTCCGGCAACCGGCGGCGGCCGCATCCCCAGCCATCCTTATATGCCGTCTTTTATGGTTAAAACTTCAGATATAAAAATAAAACATTTAAAAGGCTATAACATAAAAGGCTATAAAATAGCCGTCCGTAAAACCCTTAAGAGCCGCGGCGGGAAATTATTTTTTAAAGTGGACTCGGTAAAATTCAAAAATATATTCGAAATCGTTAATTTTTCAATTGCAAATCTGCATACCTATCCTGTTAAATTCAGACTTGTATTGTTTAAAAAAACTGCCGCAGGCGTAAAACCGGTTCTTTTTAAATCTAATTCGGGCGGTCAGGCAAATTCATATATTGCCGGATCAACCGAGATAAAAGGAATTATGATTTTTATAAAACGGCGAAAATCGGCCGGGTTGTGTTTCGGGGTATTGATGTTTGCTAAAAGCCGCCATGTCGGGAAAATTAAATTCGTAAAATTAATTTATAAGTTTCCGGCTTTAGCCGAACGCAAACCCTCTCATGGCGAAAATTAAATTTATCGCGTTTATTTTTGCAGTTACGGCCGCATTAACAGGCATGCTTTTAATTATCGGGATAACCCGTTCGTTTGGAATAAACGGTTTTGGGCGGGGCATATCGGGCAATACTAATAATACCCCCAACACCATAGATACGATAGATACGGCAATGTTCAAAACAAACGAATTTGATAAAACGATAATATTTGCTTCCCGAAAATACGATATACCGCTTCCTTTTCTTATTGCGGTGATGAGAGCGGAAAGCGGTTTCTACGCGGACGCCGTCAGCCCCAAAGGAGCCGTAGGACTAATGCAGATTATGCCTGAAACAGGTGAAACATTGCGGCGCAATATCTATAACCCGTTAACTAATATTATCGCCGGAGCGGAGTATCTGCATTACTGCCTTAAGAAATTCAATAATGAACCCGCCCCGGCTTTAGCCTGCTACAATGCCGGTCCAGCTTCCGTCAAAACGATATACATGAAAAGCGGCAGAAAATTCATCATTCCCCCATACAGGCAGACGGAAATATATATATTAAGGGTATATAATTATTATATTTATTACAGGAAATTGTTAAAAAACGGCAATTAAATTAAATAAAAAAATAAAAAATATTAGAAATAAATATGTTATAATATCAAAAAAATAGTTAATTATTGATTATTAATTAATACTGTTAAATATCGACAAGCTCAAAACAAATTTAAACAATTAACTAACCGCTGGAGGAGTTCATATGAACATTTTATTGAAAGATAAGAACCGTTCCTTAATACTCGGATCTATTTTTTTGATGTTTCTATTGCCTTTATTGTTATTATACCCGTTTTCCGTGAAAAAGGCTTTTGCCGGCGGATGCGGATGCCGCGGTGTTTATTCTTCAAATCCTATAATTTACGCGCTGTATTTAAAGGCTAAAAACCGGCCTGTAAGCAAGAATGATATAACAACATATATAAAGATTGTCAATCCGGCGCAATATAAGCACGACAGATACAATCCGTTTTTATGGAACAAGCTTTTTTCCGTAGATAAATCAAGGCTTCTAAAACTTATGGACTATATAAATTCCGTTAAATGTTTCAAGGAAAATATAAAAGCGGATATAAGCGGTTACATATTCAAAAAACACGGATTTTATTTAATGTATCCAGAAAAAAACGAGGTCATAAAAAACAGAATGAAAACTCGCAGAAATATAGACTTCGTAAAAGCTAAACACGG
>JAJZLA010000186.1 GCA_021803845.1 bacterium
TTCTAAAATAGGGCTTGCAGGATTAAGATTCGGACTGCTTTTTTCAGGCGATAAACTTATAAACGAATTTAAAAAAATAAAATTACCCTATAATATAAATTCTTTGACATTGAGTTCCATAGAATTTTTTTTAAAAAATTTCGACGAATTTGAAAAAAATATAAAAAAGACCGTAAAACAGAGAAAAGTTTTATACGAAAAACTAAGCGTTTTGCCTTTTATTAAAGTTTATCGTTCCGACGCAAATTTTTTACTTATAAAACTTAATGACGAAAAAAATAAGATTAAATTCGATAATTTTTTAAACGGGAATAATATAATAATAAGAAATTTTACCGGCGGTATGGAGATTTATTACAGAATAACCGTTGGCACAGCAAAAGAAAATAAAAAATTAGTTGATTATTTTATAGAGTTCTCGAAGAATTTATAAAAAGGAATTTATAAAAAAATATAATTGCTGTCGTTTCTAATGTGCTATAATGAAATAAAAGTATAATAATACATTCTTCGGGAAGGTAAAATTTGCATGCCGGAAAAAAATACGATAAAAAAAAAGGCAAGAAAAGGTAAATTTATAAGAAAGACTACCGAAACGGATATAAAACTGGAATTAAATATCGATGGAAAAGGAAATTATAAAATCGATACCGGCGTTCCATTTTTCAATCATATGCTGGAACAGTTTTCAAAACATTCCGGATGCGATATATCTCTTAAAGCAAAAGGCGATATAGGAGTCGATCTGCATCATCTCATAGAAGATGCCGGTATAGTTATAGGCCATGCATTTAAAGAATTATCCGGCGATAAGAGAGGTATTAAAAGATACGGTTTCGCATCCGTTCCTATGGATGAATCGCTTGTTCAATCCACGGCAGATTTTTGCGGCAGGTCGTTTTTCGTCTACAGATTTATTGGAGAAGATATATCTCAATCCGGTAAAGAATTTTTAAAATCTTCATTAAGGATTTCCAAACAGGAATCGCGTGAAATATTAGTAGATAAATTTTTTTACGTATATTCTAACGTTTTTTTCGATGCGGTTTGTAAAAATGCACTTATAAGTCTCCATATAAATATTCAATACGGATCGAACATACATCATATGGTCGAAGCGGTCTTCAAATCTGTCGGAAGAGCGTTTTCGGACGCCCTTGAAATCGTCGGCGATTTTGGAATTCCATCTACAAAAGGAAGCATATAAAAAAAATGAAAAAGGCGTATAAATTATTAATATTCTGCCTTGTGCTATTTGTCCTTTCAGCAGGAGTTTTACTGTCTATGGCGCAAAAAACTTATGCTTTTTCTCAAAATATAACTTATATTAACAGAATTTTTATAAATCATGCAGACGGCACAATAGATATTTTAACTGCAGGCAAGAAACCTTTTTATAAGAGTTATTTGTTTCAAAACGGATATAAAAAATATTTTATTTTAGTTTTTGGACATGCAGTTTTGTATGGACACGGCAATAAGTTAAAAAACCCTTTTCCAAATATATTTTCCGTTTCTTACTCTCAATTTAGCACTGCGCCTAAATATTCGGTTCATATGGTTTTAAGGCAAAATTTAATACGTAAACCGCAGGTGAAGACATTTTATGAGGGAAATAGCAGATACGAAACCGCTGTTTATGTATCAAAAGCACAACCTAACATAGAGGAAAAAGCGCCTGCTGTTTTGTCAAATAACGTTAATTTTAACGTGTTTATAGATGCCGGACACGGTGGCATAGATCCAGGAGGAATAGGACCTATGGGACTTCCTGAAAGTTTCGTTAACTTAAGCATTGCTTTAAAGCTTAGGAAACTTCTTGAAGCTAAAGGAATTAAAACGGAGATAGACAGGACGTCTAACGTGTTCGTAAGCCTTCAGCAAAGAGTAGCGCTGGCTAATCAAAGCGGAGCAAATCTATTTATAGGATTATACTGCAATTCTCAGGTAGTTCCATATCTTTACGGGACCACGACATATTATTTTCACAGAAATTCATATCAATTCGCAAAATATTTAGAACATTACGTTTCATCTACATTAAACTTAAAATACGACGGAATACTCAGGGACGACCTTTACGTATTGAGGTTTACTACTATGCCCGCCGTAGTTATAGAGTATGCATATATTTCTAATCCTTACGAGGAACATCTTTTGGCTTCTTCTACTTTCAGGCAGATGGTTGCCGATGCAATAGCCAACGCTATTTACAAATATTTTATAATAGATAAAAGATAGATATATAAAAAAATGGAAAAAAAAGTAGCCGTTATAGATTACGGCATGGGTAATCTTAAAACGTTAAAAACGCTTTTAACTTTTTAGGTTATTCCGCTAAAATAACCGGCGATTTTGAAGACATAAAAGACGCAACCTATTTAGTGCTGCCTGGAGTAGGCGGTTTCAAGGACGCTATGGCGACTTTAAAAAGAAAAGGCTTGGTTAATCCTATTAAAGATGCCATAACCACAGGCAAAAAATTTCTCGGAATATGTCTGGGAATGCAGCTTTTGTTTGAAACTTCCGAAGAATTCGGTTACAGCGAAGGACTCGGAATTTTTAAAGGAAAAGTAGTCAAGTTCGACGAAAATGCCGTAAACCTAATTCCTCATATAGGATGGAACGATATAGAAATATTAAAACCCTTAAAAGAGTTTAAAGGAATAGAAGACAGAAGTTTTTTTTATTTTCTTCATTCTTATTATTGCGTTCCCGAAGAAGATATTACTGTGGCGGTTTGCGATTATTACGGTAAATTTACAGCCTGCGTCAAAAAAGATAATATTTTTGCATGCCAGTTTCATCCGGAAAAAAGCCATAAAGAGGGGCTTACTTTGCTTAAAAATTTTATAGAAAGTTAAAAATTAAGTAAAATAAATCTAATAAAAATATGATTATAATACCTGCCGTCGATATACTGGGCTCTAAGTGCGTAAGGCTTACTATGGGGGATTACGACGTAAAAAAAGAATATCGAATTTCTCCTGAGGAGGCGGCTCTTAACTGGCAAAATAACGGCGCTAAAAGACTTCATATAGTGGACCTTGACGGGGCTAAGTCCGGAAATCCCGATAATTATGAGATAATAAAAGATATAATTAAATCTGTAAATATTCCGGTGGAGATAGGAGGAGGAATAAGAAATAATGACGTTATCGACCGTTATTTTAATGCGGGAGCGTCTTATATAGTTTTAGGTTCTATTCTGTTTAAAGATATAAATTGCGTTAAAGATTCATTAGCGAAATACAGAGGCAGGATTATCGGCGGGATAGATTTGTACGACGATAAGATAGCTATATCAGGATGGAAAGAGTACGTCGAAATCCCTGCGGGCGAAGCCGTAAAAAGTTTAAAAGAAAAATACGGCATAGAAACTTTTATATTTACGGATATTAAAAAAGACGGTATGCTGGAAGGAGTTAATTTAAATCTCGTTACGGAACTTGCGAAATTGAAAGTCGATATAATCGCTTCGGGAGGGGTTTCAGAGTTAAACGACGTTAAAAAACTTAAGGAACTTAATATAGATTCTTTAAAAGGCGTAATAATAGGAAAAGCTCTTTACGACGGAAGGTTAGATTTAAAAAAAGCTAATGATTTATTAGGATAAACTTATGCTTGCAAAAAGAATAATACCCTGTCTTGATATTAAGAACAACGAAGTCGTAAAAGGAATAAATTTCGAGGATTTAAAAAGCGCCGGCGATCCGGTCGAGCTTGCTAAAAAATATGACGACGAACTTGCTGATGAACTAATGTTTTTAGATATTACGGCTTCAAGCGAGAAAAGAAAGACGATTTTAAAACTCGTCGAGAAGATTTCGGAAAATATTTTTATTCCCTTCAGCGTGGGAGGAGGAGTTTCAGAGATAGAAGATATTCATAATCTTCTTAACAGCGGCGCAGATAAAGTTTCAATAAATACTTCTGCGGTTATTAATCCGGAAATTATCGACGAAGCCGCAAAAAAATTCGGTTCTTCGACCATAGTAATAGCTATAGACGCAAAAAAGGTTGGAGACGAATATTTGGTTTTTACGCATGGAGGAAAGAAAAATTCCGGTATTAACGCAATACGTTGGGCCAAAGAGGTTTATAACAGAGGTGCCGGAGAAATACTTTTAACAAGCATGGATAAAGACGGAACAAAAAGCGGCTATGAAATAAATCTAACGTCCATGGTAGTTCAGAGCGTAAAAATACCCGTAATTGCTTCAGGCGGAGCAAGAGACGCAAAAGATATAGAGGAAGTATTCGTAAAAGCCGATGCCGGCGCCGCTCTTGCGGCTTCAATATTTCATTATGAAAATTCAGGTATTATACCCATAAAAAAATATTTAAAATCAAAAGGGATAAATGTAAGATTGTGAAAGAAGACGATAAAGATAATGCGGTAATAGTTGACGTATTAGACGGCAGTTCGCTTGAATCGTTTTTAAAAAAAATAGATTTTTCCAAACTTAGCGGTTTAATTCCGGCGGTTGCCCAGGATTATTATACTAAAGATATACTAATGCTTGCATTTATGAACGAAGAAGCGCTTAGAAAAACTATAGAAACGGGTTACGCTCATTATTTTTCAAGGTCAAGAAATAAATTATGGAAAAAAGGCGAAACTTCCGGTCATACGCAGACGGTAAAAGAAATA
>JAJZLA010000187.1 GCA_021803845.1 bacterium
ATTGAACCCGCCGGATAGTTAAGGAATTTATGGAAAAACAGAAAAACGGAGGTGGTGAAAGCGGCCGCCTTTTTCTGATAGAAAGAGAAAAGAAAATGGGGCTTGGGACTGCTTATACCGCCGCGTTTAATTTTGCCGTCGAAAAGGGCTACGATTACGTGCTGACCATGGACTGCGATTTTTCCCATAATCCAGAGGAGATTTCCGGCTTCGTCAGCCTTATGGAAACCGAAAAATGCGGAATGATAGCCGGCTCGCGCTATTCGGGAGGAATACGCATAATAAACTGGAGCATGAAACGGCTTTTGATTTCTTACTTCGCAAATATATACGCAAAATTAGTTACGGGCGTTAAAATAAGCGATTTAACCGGCGGCTTCAATATGTACGACGTAAACTGCCTTAAAAAAATAAATCTAGGAGGAATAAGTTCTAGAGGCTATGCCTTCCAGATAGAGATGAAATACAGGATGGTAAAGGAAGCCGGATGCAGTTTTAAAGAATATCCCATAATATTTTACGAAAGAACGATGGGGAAATCCAAGATGTCCAACGGCATTATCTTCGAGGCTTTCTTTAGGGTAATAAAGCTCAGGCTCGGACTTTACAGATAAATTAAGTATAAATTTTTTTCCTATAATACTTGACTAATTTAGTAAAGTATGTTTTAATTTAATATAAGCTAAGATTAAATTAAAATTAAATAAATAAAACAAATTAAACGTAAAGAGGGAGGCAATATTATGCCGGTATATTCGGAAAAGGTAATGGACCACTTTCAGCATCCGAGAAACGTGGGGGAAATAGAAAACGCTGACGGCGTGGGTGAACTCGGAAACCCTACGTGCGGCGATATAATGAAAATATATATCAAAGTTAAAGACGATAAAATCGAAGACGTAAAGTTTAAAACATTCGGCTGCGGCGCGGCCATAGCTACAAGTTCTATGGTAACAGAACTCGTCAAAGGGAAGACTCTCGAAGAAGCGGAAAAAGTATCTAACGGCGTAGTGGCAGAAGCTTTAGACGGACTGCCTCCGGTAAAGATGCATTGCTCCAATCTTGCCGCCGACGCTCTTCATCTCGCCATAGAAGATTACAGGGCGAGAAAAGCGGGCAAAGGTCCTATAGGCAGGGTAGAAACGCCGGAACACGACGAAGACGAGCACGATTTGCTAGAACATGCGTAATTAAAACAATTTAGATAAGATAAAAGAGATAAGATAAAAGCGGGTCGGCAGGCTGAAAGGAGGTCGGTTAAACATATGAATTACGATTACGAACTGGATACTTTCGGATTATCGTGTCCTATGCCCATAATGGAAGTCGCGGAAGAATTTAAAAAAATTCCCGACGGTGCGGTATTAAAAGTAACGGCATCGGACGAGGGCATTATAGAAGATTTAAAAAGCTACTGTAAAAAAACCGGGCATGAATTTCTGTCTTACGAGATTAATATGCCGGAATACATAGTTTTCGTGAAAAAATAAATGAGGATAAATAACAGATAATAATAAACTTATATATAATATATAACTTATGAATCTGAATCTAACAGGCGGATACGGAGGCAAAATTGAAAATAATTAATTTCGACCATTTTGCGGCGACAAAGATGAGGCAGGAAGTAAAAGACGCTATGGAGCCATATTTTATCGGGGAATACGGCAATCCCCAAAGCATTCATACGCTCGGCGACGAACCGAGGGAAGTATTGGATAAAGCCAGACTTAAGGCGGCGGAGCTTTTAAATGCGGCAAGCACGGAGGTTATATTTACCGGCAGCGGTTCGGAAGCTAACAATCTCGCCATAAAAGGAACGGCTTTTGCGAGAATGGATAAAGGCAAACATATAATTGTTTCCAAAATAGAACATTTCAGCGTTTTAAATTCCGTTAAATCTCTGGCTAAACTGGGTTTTGAATTCAGCGAAGTTTCCGTCGATAAATACGGTTCTGTGGACCCGCAGGACGTTAAAAACGCTTTAAGAAAAGATACCGTACTAGTCAGCATTACCCAAGCGTCTAACGAAATCGGCACTATTCAGGATATCAAAGAAATTTCAAAAATCGTCCATGAAAACTCCGCGGCGTATATGCATACGGATGCAAACACTTCCTGCGGCTTCATAGAAACGGACGTAAAAGAACTCGGCGTCGATATGCTCTCCGCGGCCCCCCACAGGTTTTACGGTCCGAAGGGCGTGGGGCTTTTTTACCTTAAAAAAGGGATACGCATAATGCCACTTATAGACGGCGGCATTCAGGAATTCGGGAGAAGGGCGGGTACAGAAAACGTACCTGCGATTTCCGGAGCCGGAGTTGCCTGCGAACTTGCCAAAAAAGAGTTGAAAGACAGGACATTGCATCTTCTGCCAATTCAAAAAACGATTACGGACGGCGTGCTCGGCGGTCTAGAAGAAGTTTATTTAAACGGACATCCGGAAAAAAGGCTTCCAAACAATCTTAATTTCGTCGTAAAATACATCGAGGGGGAATCTATGCTTATGTGGCTTAATAATATCGGCATTATGGTAGCGAGCGGCTCCGCCTGTACATCTAAAATATTAAAATCATCCCACGTATTAAACGCCATAGGGGTTGACCCAGCCCTTGCGCAGGGTTCGCTTCTCATATCGCTCGGAGAAGACAACACTCTTGAAGATGCTGAATATTTCGTCAAAGAACTTCCGGCGGTAGTCAAGAAACTAAGAGAGATGTCTCCCCTCTATGAAGAAGTCATGAAAAGGAATAAAAAATAGAAAAATAATATAAATAATTTAAAAAAGAGGATTAAAATGGCTGAAACCGTATCCGTAAAAGGAAACCCGGTATCGTTGACAGGTCCGGCGCTGAACATAGGGGATACCGCTCCCGAAGTTATAGTCGCAACTAAAGATTTAAAAGAAAAAAAAGTAGGCGGCAGGAAAGAAAAAATCCAGCTGATAATTACCCTTCCTTCGCTGGATACCTCGGTTTGCGAAATGGAAACCAAAAAATTTAACGAGATGCTCGCCAAATATACCGATATCGACGTAAACGTCATATCTATGGACCTGCCTTTCGCCCAGGACAGATTCTGCGAAAGCTACGGCATAAAAAATATTACCACGGCGTCAGATTTCAGGTATAGAGATACGGAAAAATACGGCGTTATCATAGGCGAAGGCGCATTAAAAGGGCTTGTCGCCAGAGCCGTTTTTATCGCGGACAAAGAAGGCAAAATCGTTTATAAACAGTTAGTTCCCGAAATAACCAACGAACCGGATTACGAAAGCGTTTTAAAAGCGCTCGACGCTTTAAAATAATTTTATATCCGCGGTTAAAATTAATTTAAGTTTTCGGCGCCGATAAAGTGCTCGGATAATCCTTGAATTAACGAATATTAAATTATATAATAAATTAAAAAAAGAAACAGGGCGCGTAACTCAGGGGTAGAGTGCCACCTTCACACGGTGGAAGCCGCAGGTTCGAGACCTGCCGCGCCCACCATCCAAAACGGCGTTAAACAGCCCTACCGCAAAATTATTGCCAAAAACCGGATACCAAAAAAAATAAATCCTGCATTTAATAAAAGACCTTATTAATGATATAATAATAAATAATAAATAAATAATAAAATTATTATAGATTATATTCTAAATTTGCGGTAATTTATGGAAATAACGGAAGATTTAAACGTTAAAAGCCTCGACGGATTCATCGACGCCCTGTTAGGTTCAAAGACTATAGGGGTTTTTATTTATCAGGAAGGCTGCAGGATCGTTCATTCAAACAAAACGTTCAGGGAATTTATAGGCTATTCCGAAGAGGAGCTGAGCCTCCTTACTCCATACGACATAATAACCGACGAATATAAATCTGCCGTAAAAAAACTTGCCGAAAGAAGAATAAAAGGAGAAGTTTTCGCCGCCGAGCAGATAACCCATATGCATATAACAAAAGAAGGCGTTTTAAAGCCCACCGTTATTTTTGCATATACTATTTCTTATAACGGCAAACCGGCAGGGCTGGTTCTCGTGCTGGACGTTTCCAAACAGAAAATGTACGACGGCCTTTTTCTTTCTTTCAGGGCGCTCCAAACTATGTACGCTACGCTGTCCGAGGTCAACCAGCTGATAGTCAGGGCAAAAGACGAAAATATTTTATTTTCCGACATTTGCGGAAGAATAGTGCGGCGGGGATTATTCGTAAATGCTTTTATAATACTCTTCGCCCCCGGACTTAATATAAAAGTTTCCTTTTCTTATGAAAAAAGCGATTATCTCGATTATTTAAAACATCATTTAAATACGCCTGAAGCAAAAAGTGGACCGCTTATTACTTCTTTTTTAAATTCTAAAATAGTAATTAACAACGATACCTTAAAAAATCCTTTAATACTGCCTTGGAGGGAGGAACAGGCAAAAAGGGGCTATCTATCAAGCGCCGCCGTGCCGATTATAAAAAAGGGCAAAACGATAGGCGTTCTTTCTCTATATGCCGCCGAAAAAGAATTTTTTAAAAGAGATACCTACAATCTGTTGAAAGAAATGATGATGGATATAAATTACGCGCTCGATAAAATAGAAAACGAAAAATGGCATTCCATGATTCGGACGGCGTTAAATTCAGGCTCGGATTTTGCGGTTATTCTG
>JAJZLA010000188.1 GCA_021803845.1 bacterium
GCTCTTCTTAAAACAGTAAGTTTTCTGTTTTTAGCTTCGTTAAGTTCGGGATTAGCTTCGGAAATTGCGGTCGAATATACTACTACTTCTGCATCTTTTATATTTTCCGGATTATGCCCTATGAAAACTTTGCCGCCTATAGATTCGATTTTTTCTATCGTCTGACTGCACTCTATGTCCGAACCGGTAATGGAATAACCAAGATTTATAAGAACTTCGGCTATCCCGCTCATGCCGGAACCCCCGATACCGATTAAATGAATCTTTTTGACGCCGTTTTTCATAATTTTTCTCCTTTATCTTTATTTAATATTATGCCTGCTATTTCAGCGGCAGAATCTTTTACGTCTATTTTTTTTAAATTATTATACATATATTTTAACAAATCTCTATTATAAAATATTTTAGAAATTTTTTGTAATAATTCATTAGAAAGATTTTCGTCGTCTTTCACGACTTCAAAACAACCGCTCTCGGAAAACGCAAGGGCGTTTTTCTCTTGATGATTGCCCGCCGCATGCGGATACGGTATTAAAATAGCCGGCTTTTTTAATAAAACCAGCTCGGACAGCGTCCCCGCCCCCGCCCTCGATATAACTACATCACTTAATCCGTAATAATCCTCTATATTGTCCGTAAACGGGAAAACTTCGTACCCGCCGGTTTTTAAATTATTTTTATAAACAATCTCTGCCGTTTCGGTATCCCGCGAACCGGTCTGATGATATATGATTATATTGCGCGATAAATCATCATCCATTTTGGATAACATCTTTAAAACAGCCTTATTCACCGACGAGGCGCCCTGAGAACCTCCGAAAACAAATATTTTTAAATTTTTATGTCCGGCAAAATCTTTTTCTTTTTTTGATTCCGAAAGGGCATATTTAAATATTTTTTCCCTTACCGGATTGCCGGTCGTAATAACAGTGCCAAAACGAATACGCCGCTTGGTTTCTTCAAAAGAAGCAAACACGGTTATTCCCAACAGTGCAAGAATTTTATTGGAAAGCCCCGGTTCGATATTTTGTTCCATAACGCCGCAGTTTATTTTTCTTAACCTTGCGACGATAAGGGGAACTAAAGATATATAACCTCCAAGCCCTAACACGTAATCGGGTTTTATCCTTTTATAAACCGTATTCACGGCTTTTGCCGCATAAACCGCATTTTTTAAAGATTTTAATTTATTCATAAAATTTTTTCCCGAAAATCCCGTAACGTTTATCGTCAACAGCCTGAAACCGTAAACGTCTTTAACTTTATTTTCTATTCCTCTCTCCGTTCCGATAAAATAAATATCCGCTTTTTCGTCTAACGCTTTTAATTTTTCATAAACCGCAATTCCCGGAAACATATGTCCTCCGGTTCCTCCGCCGGCAATTATGATATTCATCAAATGTTTTTCCCCTTAATACTCTGAGAAGATATATTAAGTAAAATCCCTATACCTATGCATGTAGCAAACATCGAACTGCCGCCGTAGCTGATAAACGGAAGCGCAAGTCCTTTCGTAGGCAGAGCGCCGAGAACCACGCCGATATTTATAAAGGCACTTAGGGAAATCAGACACGTGATGCCGTATGCAAGATAAGTTCCGAAAAGGTCCGGCGCATTAATCGCCACTTTTAATCCCCTGTATGCAAGAATAAGATAAAGCAGTATAAACACTAGTACGCCTATAAACCCAAGTTCCTCGCCTACCGTAGAAAATATAAAATCCGAATAAGGCGTCGGAAGGAAGAAAAGTTTTTCTTTTCCGTTTCCGAGTCCTACCCCGTATAATCCGCCCCGAGCAAAAGCGTACATAGACTGTATTATCTGAAAACCTATGCCGGTTTTATCGTGGTACGGATGAAGAAAAGCAAGCACCCTATCTCTCCTATACGCCACGGTAAATATTAAAAAATATGCGGCGGTTCCGCCGAGAACGGCGACCGCTAAAAGATAAAATAAGGATACGCCGCCTGCAAAAAGCATTATAAAAGTTATAAAAAACATAATCGAACTTGTTCCGAAATCCGGCTCTTTTAAGAGCAGTAAATCTAAAAACACTAAAAATATAAAAGGACCTATAAAAATAAACGAATATGGATTTTTATCGAGCGTATCCTTTTTCTTTTCCAAAAAATTAGCTAAATAAACTATGAAAAAAATTTTTAAAAATTCGGACGGCTGTATGCTGAAAAACCTTAAATTTATCCATCTCCTTGAACCTCCGGCATCTATTCCGATATGCGGTACGAATACTAAGAACATTAAAACTATTATTACGAATAAAATAATTTGATAAAAAGATTTAAGCATATGATAGTCGTTGCGCATTAAAAACCATACGGCTAATCCCGACAGAGCGACGTATATCGTCTGCCTTAAAATAAAGTGATAACTTACGCCGTACTGAACTATAGAAATCATTGCACTCGTCGAATAAACCATAACTAAGCCGAGGGATATTAACAGTATAACCGCAAGAAACAGCGTCGTATCGTATTTTCTTATAAAAACTTTTCCGTAGTTAATCATAATTTTTCATAAAAAATTATTTTTTAATTTCTCGAAACATTTCTTGAATATGTCCCCTCTCTCGCCGTAATCTTTAAACATATCGAAACTAGACGACGCGGGGGACAGTAAAACCGTTCCCAAAGCGCCGTTTTTAACCGTATCTTTTAAATAATTATAAGATTTAAAGACTGCATCTTCCATATCGCCGGCAAGCATATATTCTACGCGTCCTTTCAGCGTTTTTTCGAGGATTTCTTTGGTTTCGCCCATTAAAACGCATGCCTTTACGCTTTTTTTTAGCGGCTCGACGATGCTTTCGTAGTTAAAACCTTTGTCTTTTCCGCCTAGAATAAGCACTGTATCCGTTTTAACCCCGTCTTCTCTTGAAGCGTCAAATGAACCGAGCGCGCTTACGACCGCCGAGGGATTAGTAGCCTTTGAATCGTCGTAAAAATATATGTTATCTATGTTGCCGATACATTCAACCCTGTGTTTTAAGAGCCTATAGCCGTCGAAAGCTTTTTTAATAACGTCAGGAGGAATCCCATACAGCGCTAAAGAACAGGCGGCCGCCATCATATTTTCTATTACGAATTTTCTTTTATCGGTAACGTCTTTTAACGAAATTTCGGCGTTAAATCCGAGTAAATCTTTAAGGCGCAAATTAATAAAGCCGTCTCTGTAAAAAACGTCGCATTTATCTTCTTCAAATCCGTATAAAACCGCATTTGAACCGACAACGCCTTTTAAAATAGACGAATTATAATCTTCCTGATTTAATACGGCAATGTCGTTATATTTAAGATTTTTAAACATTTTATATTTCGTAAGCCTGTATTCGTCGAAATTAAGATATCTGTCTAAATGATCGTCTTTTATGTTAAGAAGCACGGCGATATCGGGTTTAAAATCGTAAATCCATTCAAGTTGGAAACTGGATACCTCTAAGATAAAATCTTCGTAATCGCCTATGCCTGATATAAAAGGAACGCCGAGGTTGCCTCCTACGAAAGTTTTTCCGTTTAAACCCGCCGCTTCTATCGCGCTTTTACATAGGGTAACCGAGGTAGTCTTGCCGTTTGTTCCAGTAATAGCTATAATTTTTACATTTTTCTCTTTTTGGATATTATTATACGCAAATTCAATTTCGCTTAAAACCGGAATATTTGCACTTTTTAATTTTAAAATAACATGATGGTTTCTCGGTATTCCTGGGCTTACGACGCATCGCTCTATATCTTTAAAATATCTGCCGAAAAGTATTTCTTCGTTTTGCTTATTAAAGAACATGACGTTTCCGTCTTGAACGTCCAAGCCGCCCGCATTTTCGGCGGTATCGTCGTATATTAATAGCCGTCCTTTTTCTGCGTAATCGTTTCTGCTCTTAATATATACGTAAACGGCGGCGCCTGTTTTACCGAAACCTAAAATTAAATCGGACATTAAAAAATCCTCAATTTTAGAGTTGAAAGTGCAAATATCGTCAATATCAGGGAAACTATCCACAGCCTTATGACTATTTTTGATTCTGGAATGCCTTCAATTTCAAAATGGTGATGTATAGGTGCCATTTTAAATATTCTTTTTTTTCTAAGTTTATAAGAGCCGACCTGAAATATAACGCTTAAAGCCTCCATGACGAATACGAACCCGATTATAATCAATAAAATTTCCTGTCTTGAAACTATTGCGACATAGCCTAGAACGGCGCCTAATGGTATCGAACCGGTATCTCCCATAAAAACCGAAGCAGGGTAGGAATTGAACCATAAAAAACCTATAGACGCGCCGAATAACGAAGCGCATAATATTACCACTTCCCCTATATTTTTTATATAAGGTATATGCAGATAGTCCGCAAATTTATAGTTTGACGCCGCATACGAAAATATAAGGTATCCTGCTATTGCTATGGCAAAAACCCCTATAGCCAAGCCGTCGAGACCGTCGGTTAAATTAACGGCGTTGGAAGAACCGACTATTATAAACGCCGAAAAAATTATAAAATAAACGCCGAAATTTAAATAATAGTTCTTAACAAAAGGAATTATTACCGTTCCAAGAGATTCGTCGTGAAAATAAAGGGCGGTCGAAACGCATACGGCTATTAAAACTATTA
>JAJZLA010000189.1 GCA_021803845.1 bacterium
TATTATTATGAATGCCGAAGATTTAGAATCGTATAAGAATTACAGGATATGCTTAAACGCGAAGCTGGAAGGGCTTATAAAAGAACCTGCCGGTATTAAAACTGCTGCCGCCGATGCCATTGATTTAAAAAAATACGATTTTTATGAAAGGTTGAAAAACGTATCGGAAAACGAAATAAATTTATTAA
Source organism: bacterium (assembly GCA_021803845.1). Next base: position 189 of record JAJZLA010000189.1, read on the forward strand.
ACGAATCAAAAATAAAACCGTTAAAAACTTCACGCATTGTAAATTACGGACTAAAACAAAATATTTCCCCTTCTTTGCCCGAATTTTTGCATATTTACGGCCCGAACGGTTTATTTGAAGATTTTTATTCTAATACTTCATCTCAAAAATTGAACGAAGGATTATTTTTAACGTCGTCCAGATATCGTGGCGCGGATGTTTTTAAACCAGACTCTTCTTTAATAAACGAACTTTACTTTTACTGCAAAGATAAAGCGGAAAATCAAAAATTTTCTTTTTTATGCATCGGAATGCACGAATATGCGGATAACGATTTTATCGAAAAGTTTTCGGATAAATTAACCGAAGATATTTTTATTTTAATAATTCAGCCCTATTCTCTATTAAAATCGGCATATAAAAATAAACCGAAGCAATTAAATCTTAAATTTCCGCAAATTTCGGCTTTAGATCCTTTTGCAAAAAATTCAAAATACGGATTTGCCTTAAGAAACAGCCTCGCTTTTCATTTGTCGATAGAGATGGCTATACTTTATCTGTCGCATAACAGTTCCCTTTCAAGTTTAATAAAAAAATTTAAAGACGAGGACAAGAAAGTAAAAATTTTTCTCGGCGAAGAAAATTACAAAAAAAATATAACTGTAACCGCTAATGCCAAAAAAGACTGCACCGCTTACGAGACGGACGGACAAAATAAATACGAAGCAATCAATAGTTTTATAATAAATTCTTTAATAAATGAAAACATTACTATTGACAATTTATTGAAACTAAGCAATATTAGATTAAAAGCAAATGAAAATGAAATTATGAGGGCTCTTTCTATCCTTGAAATAAATTCGGAAATAGAAAGGCTGCCGGGAGGAATTATAAAAAAAATATGAAAAATTTAGTTCTCGTAGAATCTCCTTCTAAAGCAAATACTATAAATAAATATTTAGGACCCGATTTTATAGTCAAAGCGACGGTCGGACATATTAAAAATTTACCGAAAAGTTCTATAGGGGTTGATATAAAAAACGGCTTCGAACCTAAATACGAAATAATAAAAGGGAAGGAAAAAACCGTTGACGAAATTAAAAAACTTGCAAAAAAAGCCGACATTATTTATCTGGCGCCCGATCCCGACCGCGAAGGGGAAGCCATAGCATGGAACATAAAAGAGATTATAGACGAAATTAACGGCAAAAAGCCGGAAATAAAAAGGGTTCTTTTTCACGAAATTACTAAAGATAAAGTATTAGAAGCCATAAAAAATCCTGCCGTCTTAAACGAATCTATGTACGAATCACAAAAAGCGCGCAGAATTTTAGACCGTCTCGTCGGTTATAATCTCAGCCCTTTTTTATGGGACAAAGTAAGAAGGGGGCTTTCCGCCGGCAGAGTTCAATCCGTCGCCCTGTATCTTATCGTCGAAAGAGAGAAAGAGATAAACGCTTTCGTAAAGGTAGAATTCTGGACGGTAACGGCTTTATTTGAAATTCAAGGCGGAGGCAAGCAAAAATTCTCTACGGATATCGAAGGCGAACTCTTTAAAATAAACGGAAAAGACCCTGAAATTAAATCCGAAAAAGAGGCCGAAGAATTAAAAAACAGGCTCCTTTCGATAAAAAACGATTATTCTATCGAAGACATATCGAAAAAGCAGACCTATAGAAAAGCGCCTCTGCCGCTGATAACCAGCACGCTCCAGCAGGAAGCCGCAAAAATACTTCGTTTTCCGGTAAAGAAAACGATGTCCGTAGCGCAAAAACTATACGAAGGCATCGAAATAGGGGCGGTGGAAGACGTAAGCAAAAAATCTCTCGGACCGGTAGGTCTTATTACCTATATGAGAACCGATTCTACGAGAATATCCGACGAAGCGGCATCGTCCGCTAAAAAATTTATAAATGAAGTTTACGGCTTAGACTATATTGCCGACAAAAACTCCCCCAGAAAAAGCAAACCGGCCGCAAATGCCAAAAAAGTCCAGGATGCTCATGAAGCTATAAGGCCGACTAATATTTTACTGACGCCGAAAAAAATTAAAGCATACCTAAGCCCGGACGAGTACAAATTATACAATCTTATTTGGACTTATTTTACCGCATCTTTTATGAGCCAGAGCATATACGACCAGTACGCGCTGACGCTAAAAGGAGCGTATATCGGCAAAAATAAAGAAAAAGACGAATATATTTTTAAAACTACCGAAAGCATATTAAAATTCGACGGTTTTCAGAAAGTTATCAACGAAAATCTAAAAAACAAAGAGGCTTTAGAAGAAGAAAGCGGCGTTCAAACGCAAAACGAAAAAAATCCTTCTTCCATAATTAAAATATTCGAACTGCTTTCAAAAGGCGACCCCGCTTCCATAAAAAAAGCCGACGTTTTTCAGCATTTTACTTCTCCTCCGCCGAGATACACCGAAGCAAGCTTGGTAAAGGCTTTAGACGAAAACGGCATAGGAAGGCCTTCTACTTACCAGAGCATAATAGCAAACATTAAGACCAAAGATTACGTCGTAATGACTACGGAATCGGCGGATACCGCAAAAAAAGGGAGCGCAACCCAAAAATTTAAGCCTACCGAGCTGGGAATGACGGTGTCGGATATTTTAAAATCCGGTTTTTCCGATATAATAAATTTAAAATTTACCGCAAATATGGAAAAAAAATTAGACGACGTTGAAAACGGACTGATAAAAAGAAAAGAACTGCTGACCGATTTTTACGATAAATTTATGAAAAACTTTAAAGACGCCAAAGTTAATATAAAAAACATCAAGGGTTCGTCCGAACCTACCGACGTAATCTGCGAAAAATGCGGAAAACCTATGGTAATAAAAATGGGGCGGTTCGGTAAGTTTCTTGCATGCAGCGGATACCCTGAGTGCAAAAACACCAAAGAAATAAAAAAAGTAAGTCAAGACGGCGAAAATATAGAGCCGGAAAATGAAGAAACCGGAGAAATCTGCGAAAAATGCGGAAAACCTATGGTAATAAAAGCGGGCAGATACGGAAAATTTCTTTCATGCAGCGGATACCCGGAGTGCAAAAATATTAAGCCGATTCCGGTAAAAATTAATCAATCCAAAATACCTTGTCCTACGGGATGCGGCGGCTATCTTGTAGAAAAAAGAACGAAAAAGGGAAGAAAATTTTTCAGCTGCTCTAACTATCCCAAGTGCGAATATGCGTCATGGACATTGCCTGAAAAGGCTGAAAAATAATAATTTGATTTTATAAAAAAATTAAATTATTATTATATATTATTTATTAATATTTATTAAATTATATTATTTTAATTTAATTTTTTTCGAGGTGTCTTATGTCAAAAAGCATTTTTCAAGCCTTTAAAGACGTATCTATCAAAACTAAAATTATCGTTCCTTTGGTGCTTTTAGTTATTATACCTATAGCTTTAATTTCTTATAATACTTACAATCTTCAAAGAAACCTTACCGTATCGCTGACTAAGCACGATGCGATAGTAACGGCAAAAACTACGCTTTCAAGTTTAAATGCTATGATGCTTAACGGAACTATAATGAAAAAAAAGGATAGGAAACAGCTTTTTTCTATTTATAAAAAAATAAAAGGCATTACGGACTTTCAGGTCATAAGGGGCAGTCTCGTAAATAAAGAATTCGGAGCTGGCCTTAAGGAAGAAATGCCCAAATCCTCTTTCGATAAAGAAATATTAAATTCTACTAAAACGATAACTAAAATTATTTATAGAAAAGGGCTGCCGTATGAACTTAAAGTCGGCGTGCCTTTCGTCGCAAAAACCAATTCAAGAAGCATAGACTGCCTTAGCTGTCATATAAACGCATCGCAGGGTGATGTTCTTGGAGGAATTAAATTAGTTTATTCTTTAAGTCCGTTAAGAAATTCCCAAAAAATATTTACAAAAGAAACTTTAATAATCGGAGTAATTTTTATAGTTCTTATAATTTTATTCCTTTATTTTATTATAAAAAGCGCAATAATTAAGCCGATAGCAAAGATGTCGAAATTAGCCGACGAAATATCTAAGGGGCATTTTGAAGAAGAAATAGCTCATCCGAGAAACGACGAGATAGGTTCGCTTGCCAAATCTTTCAATAGGATGCAGGTAAGCCTGAAAAAAGCGATGGAACTTCTGAAAAGAGGCAGATGATAAACATTCCGACATCGGACAATATAAATAGCATTAACGAAAAGATTAAAATTGCCGCCTTAAAAAGCGGACGGAATTTTTCCGATATAACGCTTCTTGCGGCTTCAAAAACAAGAACTGCAGAGGAAATAATGGAAGCCGCAAGAAGCGGAATAAAAGTTTTCGGAGAAAATTACGTTCAGGAATTTCTGCCAAAATTTGAAGCGCTCAGCCAAAATAAAGATATTATCTGGCATATTATAGGACGTTTACAAAAAAATAAAGTAAAATATATTATAGGAAAGGTTGATTTAA
>JAJZLA010000190.1 GCA_021803845.1 bacterium
GCCTTTATCTCCCGTAAAAACTCCATCCGCATCGACGTTATCAAAAAAACTGCGGCTATTTTTTGCTTTTTCTTTAAATTTTTCGTCTAAAACGTTAATATTTACACCGTGGCTCTGTTTTACTTCGTAAGAATAATCTTCGGAAACAATGTTTAGAAAATCTTCCCTTGCCGATTTGCTTGCGGGATTCGCCGGATTAAAATCGATAGAATCGTCCATAAAACCGTATTTTATTCCAAATTCGTCAAGATTTAATTCGTTTTTATTTAACTTATAAATCATAATAGGGTATTTTTATCGTTATCGTCGTAATCATCAGTCAGCCATAACATATCGTCTGGAAATTTCGCTTTCAATACCGTTTTTTCTTTATTCGCGGGGTGAGGAAATTCAAGCATATAAGCATGAAGCATCTGCCTTTTGACGAAACTTAAACTTTTGAATCTGTTTTCTATATCTTTTCTTTTATATAGCTTATCTCCTACAATAGGATAGCCCGTCTCAAAAAGGGAAACTCTTATCTGATGCGTTCTTCCCGTTTCAGGCAAAACTTTAAGGAGTGTCGCCGCGCCTCTTATATGTTTTATGTTTTCAAAGCGGGTGAGACAGTATTTTCCCGTTTCTTTTTTATACATTGCCATTTTAACCCTGCTTTTGGCGTCCCTTTTTATAAATCCTTCTATGCATCCGCTTTTTTGAGTTATAATACCGTAAACCGCAGCAAAATAAGTTTTTTTAATTTCCCTGTTTTTAAAACTTTCCGCAAGAGCGTTATGCGCAAAATCGTTTTTAGCTATAAGCATAATGCCGGAAGTATCCTTGTCTAACCGGTGAACTATCCCAGGTCTTTCCACTCCGCCGATACCTGACAGATTGGAAATCTTGCCCATTAAAATATTAACGAGGGTATTGTCGTAATTACCTTTTCCAGGGTGGGACGAAATGCCTGCTGGCTTATTGACTGCCGCAATATATTCGTCTTCATAAATTATTTCAATATCTCTGTCGAATATCTTTATGCCCGGCTTAACAGGATCGGGCTCGTCAAAAACAACGGAATTGCCGGTTTTTAATAAAAATGCCGGTTTTTTTACCGCATCTCCGTTTACTTCTACTGCACCGCTTAAAATCTGTTTTTTAATAAAAGTTCTTGTTTTATCGGAAAATTTTGCGGATAAAAAAACATCCAATCTTACTGCCTGTCCTTGATAAATAAACGAAACTATTCCCATAAAACGCGTCCGGTCATTTCGGCCGGCACTTCTAATCCCATCAGCTTCAAAACGGTCGGCGCGATATCTGCAAGCTTTCCGTGCTTTAACTGAGGAATTTCTTTGTAATCGTTAGAAACTATAACGAACGGCACCGGGTTAAGGGTGTGGTTAGTCATAGGTTCGCCGTTATCGTCTATCATCGTTTCGGCATTGCCGTGATCTGCAGTTATAGCGCATACGCAGTCGCCGAGGTCTAAAATTGCCGGTATTATCTCGCTAATTACCGAATTTACGGTCTGCACCGCTTTTATAGCCGCATCGTAATTGCCGGTATGTCCCACCATATCGCAATTTGCAAAATTACAAACAATTAATTCATATTTGCCGGATTTAATTTTTTCTATAAGGGCGTCCTTGATTTTAAAAGCACTCATTTCGGGTATTAAATCGTAGGTCTTAAACTCTCTCGGAGAAGGTATAAGCATCCTTTCCTCGTTTTTAAAAGGTTCTTCCCTTCCGCAGTTGAAAAAATAGGTTACATGCGCGTATTTTTCGGTTTCCGCTATCCTGAACTGGTTAAAACCGAGATTCGATATAACCTCACCCAGAATATTTAAATAATTTTGAGGCTCTATCATATATTTATTTTTGAAAGAATCGTCGTATTTAGTCATAGTAATAAAATTTTCGACCGGTTTAAACTGCCCTCTCGAAAAATAATTGAAATCGGCGAAAGTAAGAGCCATAGTAATCTCTTTTGCCCTGTCTGCCCTGAAATTAAAGAAAAAAACTCCATCGTCTTCTTTGATTCTGCCGTCGTTCCGTTCTCCGTTATCGATTACTATCGCCGGCATAAATTCATCGGTAGTGCCGGCTTCGTAAAACTTATTCAAGGCTTCCGACGGATCGTTAAATTTTTCTCCTTTTACCTGAGTCAGCAAATTAAACGCAACTTCAACCCTGTCCCAGCGCGTATCTCTGTCCATAGCGTAAAACCTTCCGCAAAGCGTCGAAATAAATACTTTATCGGCATAAGGTTTTATATGTTCCGTTAATTTTTTAAGAAAAATAGGCGAACTTTGCGGCGGAGAATCCCTACCGTCCAAAAAAGGATGAAGATAAATTTTTTTTATTCCTTTTTTATAAAAAATATCGATTAAGTAAAGTAAATGGCTTAACTCAGAATGAACTCCGCTTTCAGAAAGAAGACCCATAAGATGAACTATAGAATTTCCAGATTTTATTTTTTCGATAAATTCCGATAAAACATCGTTGTCTTTAAGTTTATCCTCTTTTATAAGCAGGTCTATTTTCGTTAAATCCTGCATTATTATACGTCCTGCGCCTATATTGGAATGTCCTACTTCAGAGTTGCCCATAGTGTTTTCGGGCAATCCTACGTCGAGCCCGTGCGCCTTTAGCGTAGTATATGGATAATCTTTGAAAAGTTTTTCTATAAATTCCGGTTTAGCATTTATTATTGCATTTCCTTTAATCTTTTCCGATATGCCGAAACCGTCCATTATTATCAAAACGGCTTTTTTTAATTTTTGCATAGTTTTTATATTTTATTTTTCATACATTATATATTGATGATGCGTTGCCGGTAAATTCAATTTAAAATTTAATTTATCTAAGCAGAGAGGAAATATTTTTTTCATCGTCTTTAGCGGCGGTTTCATATAACGTGCCGGCAGTTTTAATATTATAAGTGTTCCATTTATTGCAGGAAGGGCATATAGACGAATAATTATAAGAGGTATGACCACAGTTGGAACATACAAAAGGCAGTTTAACGGGATAGCTGCTTTTTAACGCTTTTCTAAAGTTTACCGAAGCATCGTTATATTTTCCTCTTTTAAAATAACATTCCGCAAGTAATAAGTTTAATGCGTTATCCTTAAAAATATTAGCGGGAATTAAAGATAAAGTTTCTATAGCGTCGTCTATCATCTCCAGCCTTATATACAATTTTCCAAGAAAAAGCCTGTATTCCCATTTTTCAGGATTGTCGTAAATAAGCTCTTGATAAAATCTTATTATATTTTCGGGGTGATTGGTCTTTATCGAAACATCCTCTATTTTTATTGCAATAGCTAAATTAGACGTTCTAAGAAAAGCCTTTTCCCAAAATTCGAAAGCTTCGTTTATTTTTCCTTTTTTTATTAAAGCATCTCCTAAAGATAAATAAGCCGGCACGAAATTTTTGTCCTGGCTAAGCACCTGATTGAAACGTTTCATCGACCTTACCGTATCGTTCTCGGATTCAAGAAGATATTTGCCGAATTCATATTTTAACCCCAGCATAACCTGTTCTTCTTTTTTGTTTATATCTTTATCTTTCGACTGGGAAAGAAAAAGTTTAGACATCCTGTAAGCGTTTTTCCATTCCTCTTTTTTTATAAAAATATCTTTTAACCGGGATATGGCGTAAAGGTCGTCGGATGAATATTCAAGCGCTTTATTAAAATAATAAACGGCTTTATCGTAATCTTTGTTAAGTTTATAAAGATTTCCGGCTTCGTTTAGCGCAGTGACGTTTTCTTTTTCTATTTCTAAAGCTTTATTCAAGGCATTTTCCGCGTCTTTCATTTTTCCTTTATGTTTATATATTTTTACAAGCAGAAGATATGCCGCTATATTATTCGGATAATTAATTAAATATTTTTTTATTAAATCTATTCCTTTATCGTACTGCCCTTTAATATATGCTTCAAACGCCTTATTTACGGAATTGTCGAGTTCGGTTTTTATATACTGCTTTCTTTTATAAAATATATTTTTTATCTGAACTATAGAATCTTTTAAAACATTTATTATTAAAATAATCGCTATACCTATAAGGAATGCGGCGAATATGTAAATTATAAGATAATTATGGATAACGTTAAGTTTTCCCGGGGCATAATGCAGAGGAACCCTCTGAGGATTAAGGACATAAAGATATTCAAAAAATGCGACTAAAACAAGTATCGCTACTATAACGGTTATTATATACATATTTGATGTCTGCCTTTTATTCTATATATTTATATACATCATTTATTACGGTTTATTTGCCGCATATACACTCATAGCCTTTATTCGTTTACGTTTAAAAATAAATTTATAACGTTTATATTTTTAATTAACGTTTGAGGTTGCGCCGAACGAAGATTCCACTATTAATTCTTTAGCCTCCGGCCACAAGCCTTCTATATTATAATAATTTCTCAAGTCGTCGTGGATTAAATGAATCATAATACCGCCGTAATCGATGACTATCCATCTTGCGCCCGGCGTAGAAATTCCTTCCTGTCCAAGAGGTTTTTGTTTGAAAGAAGACAGCAGGTTATCGGCTATCGTGTTAAGGTGTCTGTCCGAA
>JAJZLA010000191.1 GCA_021803845.1 bacterium
TTCTTCTCCTTTTTCTACTGCTTTTCTTTTTATTATTGCGGGGTCCATTCCTTTGCCGTCGTCTATAACCGATATAATAATGTAATTGCCCTCATGCTCGGCGCCTAACTTTATAGTTCCTTTTTCCGGTTTTCCGTTTAATTTTCTGGCTTCTTTGTCTTCAATTCCGTGGTCAACGCTGTTTCTGATTAAATGAACCAACGGATCCCCTATCTCTTCGATAACGGATTTATCGAGTTCGGTTTCTTCGCCGGAAATTAGAAGTTCTATGTCTTTGCCGAGTTCTCTAGAAAGGTCTCTTACCATCCTTGGAAATTTACTGAAAACTTTTTTTACCGGCTGCATTCTCGTTTTCATAACGGCAAGCTGCAGATCCGTCGTTACAAGATTGAGCCCTGCCACTACCTGCGCAAGGGCCGAAGAGAGATCATCGTCGGCATACTTTATTTCTAATTTTGAAGATATGTTGAAAAGCCTGTTTCTTGCAAGAACCAGTTCTCCTACTAAGTTCATAACGTTGTCTAATCTTTCTATATCTACCCTTATAGTAGTTTCTTTAATTTCAGCGACCGGAACGGCAGAAGCAGGTTTAGCGGCAGAAACAGGTTTCTGCAGGACGGGATTAGATTTAATCTCTTCGGCAGGTTTGCCGGAAACTTGTTTTTCTTCGGCAGACGGAAAAGTTTCGGCCGATACCGAAGGATGAGGTATTTCTTCCGCCGAAACTTCCGGCACTGCGGAAATTTTCTCCGCCATATGTTCTTCTTCTTCTTTTTCTTTATAAATCTCTTCTAATTCTTCTTTTGAAATAAGATTGTCCTCAAGAAGTATGTCTCCAAGGCTTCTTGGTTTCTTTTTTCCTGAATTGTGCGTTTTATCGGCAGAATCTACGGTCTTTGTTTTTTCTTTATCGCTACCGGAGGCATTTTCAGCTTCTTTGACCGGCGTCTCCGGAGGGGCGGCAACCGTATTGGAATTTGAAACTGCGGCCGGCGTTTCTTTTTCATTCCCTCCGCCGATGCCTTCCGACAATTCGTTAAGTTTTTTAATAAGTCCTGTATTGCCTTCCGGCGGCTCGCCTTCGCTGCCGGTTTCTGAAACGGTTACTATCATAGACCTTAGGACGTCCATAGTTTTTAAAAGATAGTCGGTCATTTCGGAAGTAAGGGTTATTTCGCCCTGCCTTAATTTATTAAGAATATTTTCGGCGCTGTGCGCAAGTTCTACTATGTTTTGAAAACCAAGAAATCCAGCAGAACCTTTAACGGTATGCGCGGCCCTGAATATAGTATTTAAAATTTCTTTATCTTCGGGATTTTTTTCCAACTCTATAAAATTTTCGTTAAGGCTATCCAAAAGTTCCAGTGCTTCCTGAATAAAGTCGTTTACAATTTCCTGCATCGAATCGTCAATCATTTCGGACAGTCCTTAAAAAATTAAATAAAATTAATCCGGGAAAATTTTTGAAATTTTTTCTTGCAATACTTCCGCAGTAAAAGGTTTTACTATATAATTATTAACGCCGGCTTTAACAGCTTCCACAACATTTTCTTTTTTAGCTTCGGCGGTAACCATTAAAAAAGGCAGGTCTTTAGTAGCTTCGTTTGCCCTTACCTGTTTTAATAATTCTATGCCCGTCATTTCCGGCATATTCCAGTCCGAAATGACGAAATCGTAATTGCCGCCGTCGCCTATTTTGGCAAGCGCCGTCTGCCCGTTTTCGGCTTCGTCGACGTTGTTAAAACCTATCTGCTTTAATATATTTTTTATTATTCTTCTCATAGTCGAAAAATCGTCCACTACGAGAATTTTCATAGTTAAATCTAAAGCCATATTGATTATCCCCTGTTAATGCTAGAAATAAAATGCCTGACGTTTTATTTTAATAATATATAATAATAAAAATTTATATCTTAATCAATAAATTATTTAAATATTATTATTGATCTTTTACCGCATTCTTGGCGAGGCGTATTATCTCGCTTTCTTTAAAAGGCTTCTGCAAAAAAGCAAAACTTCCCGCTATTTCATTTTTACCTGGGATATTGGACGATATAAGTATCACCGGAATCTTTTTAGTATCGTCGTTTTCTTTAAGATTCTTTAACAGCGTTATGCCGTCCATTTGCGGCATATTTAAATCCGTAACTATAAGATTGATATCTTCCTTTATAGCTTTTTCCAACGCTTCAAATCCGTCCTGGGCGGTCTTTACTTTGAACCCTGCATCTTTAAAAGCTATAGCCAAAAATTTTACGACGACTATAGAATCTTCTACGATTAATACGGTATAATTTTTCATGACTATGCCTCTTTTGCTTACTCTTTTTTGTATAAAGGAGTTTTGCCCAACCCTACTAACTTTAACAGGGAAGATATAGAGTGAAGCGACTCCGAATGTCCTAAAAACAGATACCCCCCCGGTTTTAAACTTTCGTATATGTTTTCTATAGTTTTCTTTTTCGATTCCGCATCAAAATATATTATAACATTTCTGCATAAAACAATATCGAACGACCTAAATTTTTTAACTTCCCCGCCGTCTATAAGATTAACGTTTCCAAATACCGTCATATTTTTAATTTCGTCTTTAATTTTATATTCGTCGTCTCCGATTTTTTCGAAATATTTGCCGAGAATAGTCTGCGATGCGTTTCTCAAGGTATATCCGTTATATATGCCATTTTTTGCCGATTCAATAACTTTTTCGCTTATATCGGTGCCTACTATTTCAAATTTTATTCCCGACGAGAAAAAATTTTCTTTAATTAAAATTCCGACGGTATAAGGCTCTTCTCCTGTAGAACATGCGGCGCTCCATATTCTTATATTTTTAATAGCTTTATTTCCCGACGATTGAACTATCTGCTTTAAAACGTCGACGAAAACTTCCAGCTGGGGCATATCCCTAAAAAAACTTGTTTCGTTTGTCGTTACGCTGTTTAAAAGCTCTTTTATTTCCGCATTTTTAAGAGGCGAATATTTTAAATAGTTGTAATAATCTTCAAAATTAGAAAGGTTTAAAAGCGAAAGCCTTTTAGACAATCTTGTTTCCAGCAGATATTTCTTCTGGTCGCTAAAAAATATGCCGGATATTTCGTAAATCATATCCTTGAGCTTTTTAAAAACATCGTCGGATAAATTTAAATTAGAATATTCCATTAAAATTCGGTTTATTTATTAATCATCCGTTAATTAATTCTATCGAAAAATTCCTTATATCTTCATCTTTTGAAGAATTAAATTTTTTAATAATAGAATTAGATTTTTCTTTGTTTAAAACGTGAAGCGTTTTTAAAAGGGCAATTTTAACCATTTTGCTTTTTTCGGCGGGAAGCAGGGAAGCAAGCTTGTCGAATATATCTTTTGCGCCTGTTTTCTGAATAAGTTCCACCACTTTATATCTGAAAATTTCGGAAAAACCGCCCGATTTAAGAGCTTCTAAGTAAACCGGCGATTTTTTTTCTCCGGCTAATAAAAGCGATTCTAAATAGTTAAACCTGGTTTCTTCGTCGTTTTCTTCAAACAGAAAAGCCGTTTCGTCTTTATGGTTTATTAAATCGAATTTCGCAAGACTTTTCGCAAGTAGTCTTTTTAAATTTAAAGGTTTATTTTTAAATAAAGCTATCGTCGAATAAAAATCGGCGGTTTGTCCGGCATTCAGGCTTATTTTATCGGACGACAGTATCCTTAAAGAGTACTCTGCCGCTTTATCGTTTTTGGAAGAAATATTTTTGATGAAAAATTTAATATAATCTTCGTTTTTATCTTGCGCCGCAAAGTTGGAAAGCGTTTCTACGTAAGCGTCAATTACGTCGGCATATTTCTCTTTAAGAAGATTCTCAAAAAACTTTTCGGTATATTTTGAAGCATATTGAAAATTACCCGCAAGTTTTATGGCATATTTCCTGACGTCGCCGTTGATGTCGTCTATATAACTTCCGGCTATCTTTTCGATAAGCCTTTGCTCGTATAAAGTTCCGCTGAGTTTAGCCGAATATTTTAAAAGCAGAATTTTTAATTCGACGAAAAGTTTTTTGTCTGCATAAAAAGCAAGCAGATAGATTATGTCTTTATATGCGGATTCCGATAAAACATCGATAAGGATATCGGTTTTATCGTTATATTCAGATGAAGGACTTAACTTTATTAAAAATTCCGTTATAAATTTGGGTCTCGCCAATTTTTTTATTATTTCTTTAATGTATTTATACTCTTTTTCGTCTAAGTTTTCATTTTTTTTGTAATATTCAAAAATAAATTGAAACAGTTTTTGGGATTTTTTATGATTCATAAGCGAAAAATAGCACAAAATAGCGTCTATCTCATCTTTTTCTTCATAATCGCTTAGCAGGTATAAACTCATTTTCAAATTCATTTTAGACAGGAGGATATACATTTTCGTTTTTACGTCGGCGCTTTCGCCTGCGCCGCACTCATCCGATATGCATAATTTATAAAGACCTTTAAGAATATAAACTTTATCTAATTTATACTTAACGTTGTTTTTTAAAACGTCGAGCAGGAAAACTATAATTTCGTCCCCGCCTATTTTAGAAAGAGATTCTATA
>JAJZLA010000192.1 GCA_021803845.1 bacterium
TCTAAGTCATTAATTAAATTTTCGTGCATAAAACAAAAAAAGCGGGTAAAACCCACTTTATATAAAAAACAAAATTAGGTGAAACTTTTTTATATACAACTAGATATTAAAATTATAATGAATATTTAATAAAATATCAACAATAAATTTTATGTTTATATTTTACGGAATGCAAAAAAAGACCGCAAGACGGAGCGCATACCGAATTGCAAATAAAGTTTCTTTCTTTCAGCATTTTTTTTAAACAGTCTATATCGGTTTTTCCCGTTCCGCAAAAAATTAATGCTCCGACTATTCTTCTGACCATATTTCTCAAAAAACCGCCGCCTTCTATAAAAATATCATATCCGTAACTTTCTTTGCATATTTTTATTTCACTTATGATCCTGTTATAATTTTTATTTTTTTCATTTTTTTCCTTTCTCGTAAAATTAAAAAAATCGTTCCTTCCAAGAAAAACAGATGCAGAACGGTTCATAAGGCCGAAATTCAATTCTTCTTTGACAAACCATGACTGATTAATTAATAGAGGGCTTCTAAAGCCTGAATTAATTTTATAAAGATACGTTTTTGACATCGCATCGCGGGTAGCATGAAAAGAATCGTGGACAGTCTCTATGTTTTTTATAGATATATCATGAGGAAGAATACCGTTTAACGCTATTTTAAATTTATCGGTATCGTAAAAAAACGGAAGTTTAAAATTGGCAACCTGGTTTAACGCATGAACCCCGGCATCGGTTCTTCCGGAAACTAATAACTTTGCATCGGTTCCTGTAAATATTTTTATAGCTTTATTAATCTCGTTTTCCACGGTTTTACCGCCGCAACGGCTGCCGGTTCCGGTTTGAGACTGCCATCCTTCATAATTAGTTCCGCAATATTCTATGACCGCTAAATAATTCATAAAAACCCTCTTATCTGCCGTTATCTCGTTTTGAAAGTATATATCTTAACGACCTCAAAGACAAACCTAAGGTTTTAGCCGCTTCCAATTTAGAATTTTCTTTCTTTATCCTGTCCGTCACTATATAATTTTCTATTTCTTTTATAAAATTCGACAGCGTCAGTTTTCCGTACTTATTATTTAACTTTTCAAAAATTCCGGCTATATCCGCCATATAATCGTTCAAGTTAATATCTTCCGTTTTGCGTATATCCATATCCGGAGTATTATTGTAAACCGTCAAAGAAAGTTTTTCTTTTCTGTCGTCTTTATTATTTTCTAAAACATAGCCCGGCAGGCACTCTAAGGCAATCTCTTTATTTGATAAGAATTCTTCCCCGGTATCGGAACCGCCGCAATAAATACATGCTCTTTCTATTATGTTTTCCAGTTCGCGTATATTGCCGGGATAATCGTATTCCGTAAGAAGCGCAAGAGCTTCCTGCGAAATCGAAGTTATCGATTTAGAATATTTTTTTATAAAATGCGGAATTAATTCCGGCAAATCTTCTTTATGTTCTCTAAGCGGCGGCATTAAAATATTTATTTTGTTCAACCTGTAATAAAGGTCTTCCCTGAATTTTCCCTCCGATATTAAAACCGGCAAATCTTTATTTGTAGCGGCAATTATTTTAACGCTCAGAGACTCTTCTTTGTTTGAGCCTAATTTCCTGTATGTTTTTTCCTGAAGAATCCTCAGCAGTTTAACCTGAACCTGCATAGGCAGATCGCCTATTTCGTCCAGAAAAAGTATGCCTCCGTCGGCATACTTTATTAAACCGGTTTTATCGGTTTCCGCTCCGGTAAAAGTTCCCTTTGCATAACCGAACAATTCGCTTTCTACGAGATTATCCGGAATTGCCGCAATATTTACCGGAACAAAAGGTATCTTTTTTGAATCGTAAGAATTTTTAGAATAAATTTCGTAAATTAATCTTGCCGCCAGTTCCTTGCCTGTTCCGGACTCTCCGGTTAGGAGTATAGTGGTAAAACCTTTAGAAACACGGTTTAAATCGTTAAGAACCGAGTTTATGGCTTTCGAAGAACCTATAATGCCGCCTCTTAAAAACCCCGTTTTTTTTAAATCGTTAAGCTCGTCTAAAACCGAAAAATAATCCAGCGCATTTTTAATTACTATTCTGAACTCTTCATTGTCCAAAGGTTTGGTAAGGTAATCGAAAGCGCCCAGTTTTATAGCCTCTATTCCTATTTTAACATCCGAATATGCAGTCATTAATATAACCGGAATTTTGCCGTAATTTGAAGCCGATTCTCTGTATTCCTGTTTTACATGCTTTATTAAATCCATTCCGGACATCTCGGGCATTCTTACGTCGGATATTATCAGATTAAAAACTTGGGTTTTTAAAAGTTTTATAGCCGAATTTCCGCTCTGCGCCGTAACGACCTCATAACCGTCCATTGAAAGAAGTATAGCAAGCGATTCAAGAATAGATCTTTCGTCGTCGACTATTAATATTCTCTGTTTATTCTTCATTTTAACGCATTTGCTTGTTTAATAAATTAATTATTAACCGATCTTACCGGTATATCTATTTTAATTAAAGTGCCTACGGATTTTCTGCTGACTATGTTTACGTTCCCTCCGAGGCTTTCGGTCACGGAATAAACTATCGACAATCCTAGTCCAAAACCGTTTTCTTTAGTGGAAAAAAGAGGTTTAAAAGCATTTCTAAGAGTAAAATCGTCCATACCCTCTCCGTTATCCGCGACGGTTATAGAAATAAGATTTTTTTCTTCCGTTTTTTTTTCTTTTTTAGCCCCTATCCTGACGATTCCTTTTTTTTTATTTTCTTTTATTGAATTCGACATGTTTATTTCAACAGATTGCACCGCATTTTGAATTAAATTTGAAAAAACCTGGATAATTCTGTTTTTTTCCGAATATATCTTTTCTTCTTTACTGACGGAGTTATGAATTCTCACTTCGGTGCCGGCGGCATACTTTAATATTATCTCATTTATAAGCCGGTATAAATTAAAATTTTCAAAATTGCCGTTTACCGCCGTTGATTTTGTTTTTATTAATCCTAAAAAATTCGTTACTAAATTGTTAAGCCTGTCGGATTCGGTTTTTATTATATTTATCAATCTTTTATGATCGGATTCTTTAATACTTGAATATCCCGAATCTAGAACATAAGCGGACGTATTTATAGCCGAAAGAGGATTCCTTATTTCGTGTGCGAGCCAGCCTGCAAATTTACCGGCGGTTTTAAGGCTTTCGTTTATTCTGGATTCCATTTCTAATTCTTTTATATAAGTTATATCTTTGAAAAGCAGAATATAATTTCCTATTCTGCGCTCGTTACCCGACGGCTCCGTAACGGCAAAACCTAAAACGGTATTTTTATGGTTAATTTCAAATCTGTTCCCGTCTTTTTTCTCTTTTTTCAAAAAGGCGCTAACGGGAAAATTTTCAAAAATATCGGTTATCTTGACGTCGAAATCAAAAAGAATTCCGGTTTTATTTTTAAAATTTCGTTCCGAATCCAGATTAACGATTTTAACTGCCGCTTCGTTTATAAAAACTATATTAAAATTTTCATCTACTACGATAATCCCCTGAGAAAAAGAGTTAAACAACTCTCTGTTAAAATTTTGCGATTTTTTTATAAATTCGTCTTTTTCTATTATTTTATTGCTTAAATTGCCTAGTTCGCCTGAGAAACGGTAAAAGAGCCAAGTAAATATTAAAACGCCGAGTATATTGGTGCTCGTAATAAATAAAAGTTTATCGGGATTATATAAAAAATAATAATGGCTGCCTATGTCGAAATAATAATGAAGATCGGCCGACAGCCCTATAGCTAATGACGAAGCAATGCCGTATATTAAAACTCCCGCTTTTAAAAAAATAAACCCCGCTATAAGAATTAGAAGATAATATAAAAATATGAACTTATCGTTTAAACCGCTGCTTAATATGATTAATAGAGATATAACTGTAAAATCTAACGATAACTGGAAAAAACCAAAAAAAACCAAAAATTTATAATTATATTTTTTTCTAAAAAAAAACAAAATTACGTAATAAAGAACGGTTATAAATATTACGAGAAAGGTAAAAAAATATATAAAGACGGAATAGCGGATTATATCTTTATAATTAAGAATGGCGTATGAAAGGACGATTAAAGAAAAGGCTAAAACTCTAAGAGTTATTGCAAATTTTAATTTGTTGTATAAATTTTTAAAATCTCCTTCATTAATTTTTTTCATCCCTTAATGGCTTTTCCTAAATTGAATATCGGTAAATACATGGCTACTACAAGCGTGCCTACTACAATGCCAAGAAATACGATAAGCGCAGGCTCCAACATCTGCGTAAGATTATTAACGGCGTTATCGACCTCTTCATCGTAATAATCGGCTACTTTTGCAAGCATAGCATCCAGATTTCCGGTTTTTTCTCCTACGGTGATCATCTGTATCACAAGCGGAGGAAAAAGGCTGGTTTTGTTTAGAGAAGCGCTTAAAGGCGAACCTGAAGAAACCTCGTCTTTCGTCCGCATTAAAGATTCTTCTATTATCTTATTGCCGCTTGTCTTAGAAACTATTTCTAATCCCGCAAGTATCGGCACGCCGCTTTCTACCATA
>JAJZLA010000193.1 GCA_021803845.1 bacterium
GAATAATTCAAATATGAGCCGTAACGATTTAAATTTCGAGATAGTTCAAACCAAAATCGCATCCGCCCCGTCTTTTAAGATTAACGGAATAACCGTCCATTCTGTTTACGACCCAGTTTCCGAAGCACAGAAATGGGCGGCTCAGGTTATGGACAGGATTAATTTGGAAGGAATACCGGATAAAATTATGATTTTTGGTTTTGGAGCGGGTTATCATATAAAAACTTTAATTGATTTTTTAAAAAAAGATAATAAAGAAATAAAAATAGAAGTCATAGAACCGGCTAAAGAATCTTTCGAATTTATTAAAAGCAATTTTGACGTTTCCGAGTTGATGTCCAAAATAAATATTATGGTCTTGGACCGTATAAGCGAAAAATCATATTCAGACGCTTCCGTCGTTTCCAAAGAACTTGAACTTGAACCGGATAAAGGCATTATAATGTTTTGTGAACTGCCTTCTTACAAGAAAATATTTCCCGAAGCATACGGCTTGATACATAAACTTCACGGAATTAATCAGTTCTTTACGCCGTCTTCTTTTAAGGTTTTATTAGTCCAGCCTATGTACGGCGGTTCTTCCACTATAGGTAACTATCTGTATTTGGCTCTTTTCAACCTTGGCTACGACGCAAAAATTCTCGATTTTTCAAAATTTTACGATGCATATAAATATATGGGCGAATTTACCCCCAACGAAGACCATGTAAATTCATTAAAGCAGAGTCTTTTTGACCTCATGTCCGAAGCCCTTCTTTCTTCCGTTTTTAATGAACCTCCCGATTTAGTTATTTTTATGGCGCAGTCTCCGGCAAGCGAAAGAACTTTGCTTAAGCTTAGGAGCATGGGAATTAAAACTGCATACTGGTTCGTAGAAGATTTCAGGACGCTTACATACTGGAATACCATAGTAAAGAACGTAGATTATTTCTTTACCATTCAAAAAGACGATTTTTTTGCGGAACTTAAAAATATCGGCGCAGACAACTATCATTATCTTCCATTAGCTTGCCTTCCGGATTTTCATAAAAAGATTACCGAAATCAATGAAGAAGACCAAATAAAATATGGTTCCGACGTAAGTTTTGCCGGAGCGGGTTATTATAACAGGAAAAACGTCTTTGCCCAGCTTGTCGATTTTAATTTCAAAATATGGGGAGGCGACTGGTATGTAGGACTTCCTTTAAGTTTGTTAATTCAGGACGGCTGCAAAAGGTTTACTGAAGAAGAAGCCGTCAAAATTTATAACTATTCCAAAATTAATATCAACCTTCATTCTTCTATGTGGCACTGGGACATAAATCCAAGCGGAGATTTTTTAAATCCTAGGGTTTACGAAATTTTAGCCTGCGGAGGTTTTCAGCTTGTGGACAGGCGCAAATATATGGATGGAGTTTTTGAAGACGGAAAAGATTTGGTTGTTTTTGATACGGTGGACGACTTAAGAAAAAAAATAAAGTACTACCTTGCAAATGAAGAGGAAAGGTTGTCTATAGCCGCTCACGGCAGGGAAACGGTAGTTAAAAATCACACTTACGAACGCCGCATCCGCGAGATGATGAATATAATACTTTTAGATTCATACGAACAGATAAAATCTAAACTTGAAACAAGAAAGCAGAATATTTCGGAACTGTTGAAAGAAACCGAAGGAAATAAAGAGCTTCATGACCTTATTATGCAGTTTTCCGACAAGAAATCGCTTTCCATAAGAGATATGGCAGAGAGCATAAAAAGCGGTAAAGGCAGGTTGTCTAAATCGGAAGCTATGATTTTAATGCTATGGGCGATAAAAGCAAAATTAGTAAAACTCGAAGGGCTGTAATAAGCGATGAAAAATATAATTATACTGAATCTTACCCGCATGGGCGATCTTATTCAGTCCACCGCTCTTTTTAAAAAAATTAAATTAATTTATCCGGAAAGCCGAGTTAAACTTATAATTTCAAAGGAATTTGAGGAAATTGCTCCTTTTCTTCCGTATGTCGATGAGATTAAGCCTATAGACGTTACCGGACTGTCCGAGCTTTTAAAGGCAAACAATTTCGACTTAACTATAGATGTTTTAAAAGCTTTAGCCGACATGTTCGACGGTATCTTGCAAGTAAATTACGACCTTGCGGTAAACCTTTCCCACGATGAATTTAGCGTTTATTTCCTTTATATTTTAAATTCGTTAAAAAATATAGGTATATCGGTAAACCGCGAAGGAACTATAATATCTAACGACGAAATGATAGCTTATATATTTTCTGCAGTTAAAAACAGAAAAGTAAGCGTTTTAAATCTCGTCGATCTATACGAAAGAACTATCAAAACGAATAAAACCCAAAATAAACAACACGTCAATAAAATTTATTTAGATACAAAAAAAATCGATGAAGAACATAATGGAAATAAGGAGTTTGAAGTTTTAAAAAAATACGGTATAGAAGAAAGCGATAATATCGTTTCTTTTGCCATAGGAGCATCGACGGAACTTAAAAAATGGCGTTACGACTATTTTGCGGAACTGGCTAAGATGTTTTTAAACGGCGACATTAAAACGAAAATCGTTTTACTCGGAGCAAACTACGACGTTAAAGCAGGCGGTTTTATAGAAAGCATAGTCGCAAACGAAAGGCTTATTAATCTTACCGGAAAAACCTCGGTTGCCGACCTTGTTTATATAGTACGGCGCTCAAATCTTCTAATAACCCACGATACCGGAACAATGCATATAGGAGTTGCCGTAGGAACTAAATTAATCGTTATTTATACCGGAAACGTTGGTTTTTTAGAAACGGGACCATATGCAGAAAACCGTTTGCTCGTAATTCCCGATATTGGATGTTTTCCATGCGATTTTAATTTAAAATGTTTAAATCCGGTTTGCCAGGGATTAATTAAACCTGAATATATTTACGATATGTCTTTGATGGTTCTCGAAAAAGAAAACGACTATGCCCAAAAACTGTCCGATTATAAGAATAGCGGCATTATTCCTTATCTGTCCCGTTTTGATTCTAAAAAATTTATCGATTATCTGCCGGCGGTAAAAATTAAGTTAAATTTTAAAGATTTAAAACTTAAAATACTAAAATTATCTCTAGAACATTATTACGAAGGAGATTTTTGGATCATAGACGAAAACGAAATAGAACTTTTTCTTGACTGTTTTGAGGGCATAGAATATAATCTTAGCTTAGATATCGAGGAAGAATTAAAGTCAGTTGAAAACCTTATAGTTTTATGTAAAAGAGGTATGTCGGAGACTAAAAAAATGATAAATCTTGCCCTTCAAGATCCTTTTAATTCTGATAGGATAGAAGAATATACAGGAAATATCAAATCAATAGATTTTGAATTAAAATATATCTCTTCGGTTTACGACGACCTGTCTTTATTTAACCAGATTCACGTCATAAACCAGAACAGTTCCGCCAGCTACGATTTATTCGGTCTCGCCCTCGATTCGCTTAAATATTATTCTAGATATAAGCTTCAATTAAATATATTTAAAAAGGTTTCGTTAATGTTTTTAAATAAAATTAAAAATTTATAAACATCATATAACCACATAGCGGAGGAATTAGCATGAAACTATATATCGACGGGAATTTAACTGATTCCGTTTTAAGTGCCGGCAGTATGTACGACATTTTATACGGCAGTAACGTAAAAAGTTTTATTTCTGGAGGCAAAGTAATAAAAAGCATAGCGATAAACGGAACTCAATACGACGATTTAATGTTGGACGCCGACAAATCAAAAGCATTTAACCTTGGGGATTCCGACGAAATTAAAATAACTACTATGAGCCAGCTCGAACTTATAAACGGTTCGTTAAACGCTGCCATAACGTTTTTAAACGAATTTAAAGCAGGAATCGTAAAAACTACGGATGAAATAAGATGGGGAAACAGTAATGCAGGATTTAAAAATTTTTCGGCATACCTAAGCGGACTTACTATGTTTATCCAGATTATGGAAAAAATATCGCAGTTTCTGAAAGTTGATTACAACAATCTTGTCTATGACGGGAAAAGCGTACAAACTTACTTTAACGATCTCGAAAAAATTCTTTCTTCCGTTCTTTCTACTCAGGTAGAACAGGATTACGTCCTTCTTGCCGACATAGTAGAGTTTGAACTTAAGCCTAATATAGATATTTGGGAAAATATCCTTAAAGATATGAAAACTAAAATAAACGACGCCTCCAATTCAGAAGGTAAATGACGTTAAAAAAGAAAAGGATTATAGCGGTAATAGGGGTTCAGCGGAGCGGCACGAGCGCAATTACAAGGGGACTTCAAGTTTTAGGAGTCAATCTTGGAAATTTTTATGGATATGACATAGTCAGCCCCGATAACGAAAAAGGGTTCTTTGAGGATTTAGAAATAAGCCATTTAGATGTGAACGCGCTTAATTCTATCGGCTATACATGGGATAATCCAGCTTTGCCGGTATTTGACGATAACACTAAGCTGGTCTTATCGGCTTTTTATCCTATTGCCGCAAATATTGTTAATAGGCGATTTGAAAATACCGATTTGTTTGGCTTTAAGGACCCCCA
>JAJZLA010000194.1 GCA_021803845.1 bacterium
GACTACGATATTTGAGCAGGACTACATAGATTTATCCGGCGGTTTCGACGAAAATTCGCCCTTGATAATAGACCCTAAAGAAGCCGAAAAGCTTATTAAAAATTTAACAAAAAAAATGAAAAAAGCCGTAAAGGAGCTTAATTTTGAAGAAGCGGCCCGCATTAGGGATGAAATTAATAATATCAAAAAAAATATGCTTTTAATGGATAAAGTTTAAGTTTGGCATTATCATTATCTCAAAATTGCCGTTAGAAAATTATTTTTTTCTAATTGTGATTCAAAAGGATATATTATGTATATATTATCTGTATTTTTTCATTATGAACGAAAATTTACTTGCTAAGATTAAGGGTATTTCTGTATCGCCCGGCGTTTATATTATGAAAAATGCTAATGGCGACGTTATTTACGTAGGTAAAGCAAAAAATTTAAAAAAAAGGGTTTCTCAGTATTTTTCAGGCAAAAACGCAGGCGTAAAAACGGAGCATTTAGTTTCAAAAATAAACGATATAGAAACTATAATCTCCGGCAACGAATTGGAAGCATTTTTACTCGAAAATACCCTTATTAAGCAATATAAGCCTAAATACAACATAAGCCTTAAAGACGATAAATCATACCCTTATATAAAAATAGCGGATTCTAAAACAGGTTTCCCATATATAATCAAAACGAGAAGTTTTAAAAAAGGCGACGGGCTTTATTTCGGCCCTTATTCAAACGCTTTTGCCGTAAACGAAACCATAAAAACAGTCAACAGAATTTTTAAAATGCGGACATGTACCGACAATAAATTTAATTCCTGCGCCGCCAAGAAAAAACCTTGCCTTTATTATCAAATTAAAAGATGCTCCGGTCCCTGTTGCGGTTTTGCCGATATTAACGCCTACAAAAAATCTGTAGAAGGTATAATTCTGCTTTTAAACGGCAAAAACAGAGAGTTAATAAAATCCATGAAAAAGTCCATGGATAAGCACGTCGAAGAGTTAAATTTTGAAGCGGCCATAAAATTAAGGGATAAGATTAACGCCATTATAAAGATAAACGAAAAACAGGCGGTTGTGTTTAAAGAGGAAAAGGATATCGATGCAGTCGGGTATTATTCGCAAAATGATAAATTGGATATAACCGTAGTAATTATAAGGAACGGCAGGGTCACCGGTACTAAAAATTTCTTTTTTAAAAATATCTATCTTAAAGACGACGAAATGATTTCTGCTTTTTTAGACAGATATTATGCTAAAAATTTTGAAATTAACGCAGATATTCCCGATGAAATACTTGTTCCGATAAAAATAGGCGGAGAAAATAAAAAAAGCCTTTTCGAATATGTTAAAAAATATTCAGGAAAGAAAGTTAAAATAATCGATCCCGATAGTTTAAAAAGAAATAAAAATAAGTATGATACCCTGATACAAATGGCTTTTGAAAATGCAAAAAAGAATTTTTTTGAGAAAGCAGGCGGAGATTTTGATTTAAACGATACAAATGAATTAATTAAAGAAAATGAGCATAACGGTAACGCTAATTTTAATGCTAATACTGATACTAATGCTGACGATAATATCAAAGCTATCGTCGGTGTTTATGCTAATGACGGTAGTAATGCTAATGTTAATATAAATGCTAATTGCGGCACGAATAACTACGCCGTAAATTCAAATAAATTAAAAATTTTAAAAGAAATTTTGCATTTAAGTAAAATTCCTAAAATTATAGAATGTTTCGATATTTCTAATATTTCCGGAACTTACGCCGTTGCATCCAAATCCGTTTTACGCAACGGAGTTAAAGATACTTCTTTATACCGGCGTTACAGGATTAAAACCAAAAATACTCCAGACGATTATGCTATGATGTATGAGGCTTTAAGCAGGCGTTTTAAGGGCGCAGCTTCGGGCAAAGACCCTCTTCCCGACGTTATTATGGTCGATGGCGGTAAGGGGCAACTTAACGTTCTTGTTAAAACAGCCGAAGAATTTATGAAAGCGGAAAAAATAAACGAAGCATTCGACAAAGAAAATATCCCAGCGCTTATAGCGATAGCAAAGGCCAAAGATGTTTTTAAAAGAAACAGCGTGCGCAGAATAGGGCATGGCGGCGATAAAAATACTGATCCTTATAAAAAAACAGAACTGGATAAACTTTACGTTTCGGGCAGGAAAAACGAAGTTAATTTTGGCAAAAACAAAGAGCCGATTTTAATGCTTATGAGTTTAAGAGACGAGGCGCACAGGTTTGCCGTCTCTTATTTTTCTAAAATTAAGACGAAGTCTCTGATTACTTCAGATTTGCTAAATATAGACGGGGTAGGAAAAAGAATTTACGGCAATTTAATAAAAGAGTTTGAAAGCGTAGAAAATATAAAAAAATCTTCTATAGAAGAATTGACTGCGGTTGAAGGCGTAAATAAAGCGACGGCAAAAAATATTTACGATTATTTTCATTCTTAAATTATATATATAAAATTATATATGCCGGTCAATTCAAATTCAAATGTTGATTTTTTTTAACTGTTGTATAAAATAGTCGTTTTCTGATTTTTTTCTTACGGCTATCCTGAAATACTTGTCGTTTAAACATCTGTAGCCGCCGCAATTCTTTATTAAAATACCGCATTCGAGAAAATAATTCTTCAGGTCTTCTGAATTTAATCTTTCATCGGTTATTTTAATTAAAAAAAAGTTTGCCGAACCCGGTATTATTCTTAAAAACGGTATTTTTTTTAATTTATTTTCAAAATCTTTTCTTAATTTTTCAATTAACATTCTGGAGCGTAAAATATAATCGTCGTCGAATATTGATGAATAAGCTATCTGCTCGGATATAGACGTTATTTTCCAAGGAATGGATGTTTCCGAAAGAAGTTGCGTCAAAAAAGGGTTTGCGAATGCGTAACCTATCCTTAGTCCCGGCATCGCAAAAAACTTAGTCATAGACCTTATTATTATTAAGTTTTCGAATTTATTTCTGCCGCTTGTTTCTTTATAATCCAAACTCGTTCCGGCAATCAGATGTTTTGACGAAAAATCTTCGCAAAAATCCATAAAAGATTCGTCTAATATTAAAAAAGCTTTTTTTTCTTTCAGTTTTTTCAGTATTCGTACTATGGTTCGAAGCGGAGTTATATTTCCTGCGGGATTTGAAGGACTTGCTATAAATACCGCATCGTTTTCGCCGATATTCTCGTTTATGCAGTTAATTAGCTTAGATAAACTTTTTTCTTTCAACTCAAAATTTTCCGATAAATACGTATTGATATGAAAAATTTTAGATTTTGGAATTTTTGAAAGAGCGGCTCTTTCATATTCGTAAAATGAAGGCTCTACTATGATTACGTTTTTAGAATTTAACTTGGCGGTAATATTAAATATAAGTTCGGAAGCTCCTGCACCCTCGCAAATAAACTGTTTTTCTATGCCGTGATAGAACGATAAGGCATTAACGAAAAGTTCGGGATAGATTGTCGGATAATTTTCCGTAAAAAATTTTAATTTTTTAAAATCTTTTAAAATTTCGGATGCTTTTTGACTCAATCCGAGGGGGTTTATATTGGCAGAAAAGTCGATTATGCTGCATTCGTATCCGTAATCGATAATATTTCCGCCGTGGATTTCGTCGCATAACGGATTAACGCTAAAATTTTCGTTTATTGAAATGAAAGTTTCGGAGTTTTTTTTTGACACTGTTGTTTATATATTTTTATACTTATTATTTGCTTGTAGATATATTGCTTATTTAATGCTTTTGCAGTTTCGCGGCTTTATTTGCGAAAAGTTCTATAAAACCTGCCGAAGTTTTTACTGCTTCGGGTAAAATTCGGCTCATTGCGTTAAAATATTCCAATTTAGTCTTTGCATAGAGCAACTCAGGCAAATAAAGAGAAGAATTGTGAGCGTTATAATCCACCCATCCGAAAGGATGTGCGTCTTTGTAATGCCCATTGAGAGGTTTAAACTTATATATACCTTTTTCTAATTTTAAATCTGTTTCCAAATAATTTGCCGACATCCATCTTTCGAAAAGAACATGTTTTTTTAATGCAAGATTTGTAGTATGAAAAGGAATGCATAAATCCTGCACAAGATGAACGGCGCCTCCGAGATTTATAAACGATTTTTTAAATCTGCCTTTCTCCCAATCTTTCAGGGCTATATTAAAAAGCTGAACGCATTTTGTTCCGGCGTCGGAAAAGCCGCTGATATATCCTGCATGCGAATGCGGATAAAGGTAATGCCCTCCGAACCAATGAACTCGAAGTTTTTTTATAGCAAGCCTGTCGATTATGTATGAGCCGTGATGCATTAGCCTGATTCTTTCTTCCGGTTTAATACCGCAAATGTTTTTATCGAGAAGGGAATTGATAACGTTTAATTTAGAATCGTTATAAAGAAGCTCAAACGTCTTATCTATACAATAGTTATGTAATTTTGGCTGCATGTTATATTTATATCATATTTTTAAAAAAAATCAATAAATATTTGCATAAATATTTGCATAAATATTTGCAAAATAAGTATTAAAAATTGTATAATGTTAACTATAGCAAAACTG
>JAJZLA010000195.1 GCA_021803845.1 bacterium
AAAAGCTCTTCGTAGTATAAATAAATTTTATCGATTTTTTCTTTTAAATTTTCAATATTATTATTGCCTAAAGATACAATGCCGTAAGTTAATAAATAATCGTAAACTCTATCGGTAAATATATCACGTGAAGAAGTATAGTCCATAATTAAAATAATTTAAACGCATGTATATTATACATAATATGCAAATACAACTATCTTGTTTGTGTTTCACGTGAAACCGAAGAAATATTAAGAAATTTTTGCATTATTTCATGTTTTTCTTCTTTGGATAATTGCATATCCGCCATATTGAACAATATCTGTTCTTCTTTATCTATATGTTCGGATAAAAGTTTAAAAAAAGCAAACCCGTCGTTTAAAATCGAATTAAACTCTTTTGTGCTTTGATAATCCTTAATTTTAGATTTAAATTCGGAGGAAATTTCTCTGCTCTGTTTATGTTCTAATAGCATCACGTGAATAGGACCGGTTTCCGTTCCGATATATTTTCCGAGAACGGGAAAGAGTCCATCCTCTTCTTTTTTAAAATGAATTTCTAAGTCTTTGTCGATAAAAGCGGTTATTTCGTTAAGCTGGTTTATTAAGTTATTTCTCAGACCTTCGGAAGACACTTTTCCGATTTTTTTTAAATATTCTTCAAGATTATTCAATACGCTTCTAACGATTTCATGATCGCTTTTTAAGGCGGCAATAGGATCAATTGAAGAAGTTTCCATTATAATATCCTCACATTATATGTTTTTTGAGTATTAACTGCGGCAAAATAATTTTTATATTTCGATAGTTTATTTGCAACGTACGACTATAAAATAAATAGTTTATATAATTAATGATACATCAAAGATTATATTCTATCAATACAAATTCCAAAAAAAATTTATAAATTTTTACCGATCCTTTAAATTGTGATATAATTATAAATAATTTATTTATTAAATTTAATTTGAGGAATTAAAACATGGCTGAAGTACAGGGCTGCGAACTTCCCGAAGATTTATATTACGACATAGAAAAAGATACGTGGGTAAAACCTTTAGGCGATAATATAGTTATGCTTGGAATGACGGACGTTGCGCAAACGCAGGCGGGCAAGATACTGCACGTTACTTTCAAAAAAGTCGGCAGTATAGTTCAAAAAAGAGGTAATACTGCTACGATAGAAAGCGGAAAATGGGTAGGGCCTATTCCGTCTCCGGTATCGGGTGAAATAATCGAGGTAAATGAAGCACTTCTTAAAGACCCTCTTTTATTAAATTTATCTCCTTATACAGATGCATGGGTAAGCAAAGTAAAAGCTTCGGACATAAACGAATTAAAAACTCTGCTTACCGGAAAAGAAGCCGTGGAAAAATACAAGGAAAAAATAATAAAAGAGCAGATTCAGTGTATGAGATGTTCAAGCCAGTAATAAGGTTAACTTTATAAATATTTTATGGAAAATAAAAAACACGACGTCATACTTCTCGTTTCAAAATGGTGCGAAGAATGCGTACCTGCAGATAACGCATGGAAAAGATTAGCAGAGGAGAGGAAGGATTTTAACTACAGGTCGTTAGACGTTTCGGAACCTGAGGGCAGGAGGCTTTCTATAGAATTATATATAAGAAGCGTTCCTTCCACGGTAATTGACGGAAAACTTGCATTCGTCGGCATACCCACTAAGGAAGAGGCCTCGGAATTGATTGATTTGTCATAATTGCGTGTAGATTAATTTAATATAATTATTTTTTTAAAATCTTGGGAGTTTTAGAATGGCGAAAATAGCTATTATAGTTTTAGAAGGACCGGCGCAGGAGGAATCTGTTGCTAAAATAAGGCATGCAATGATATATTCCAAAGAAATTAAGTTGTCGGGAAATGAAATAACTCTTATTTTTGACGGCAACGGCACAAAGTGGCTCGATATTATTTCAAACGAAACCTCTAAATTCGATTTTCTGAATAAGCTTTTTAAAGAAATAACCGAAATGGGTATTATATATAAAGCATGCGGCTTTTGTTCTGCAAGGAAGGAAGTCAAAGAAAGCTTGTCCGCAAAAAATATTCAATTTTTATCGGAGTTTGAGGGGCATCCCGATGTAGGAAAACTTATAAACGAAGGTTGGCAAATAATAGTTATTTAAAGACTTTATAAACATAAACATTATAATTTAAAACGGTGATTAAAAATGAAAAAAATAAACATAGAGGTTGGCGGCATGACCTGCGAACACTGCGTAGCAAGGATTAATAAATTCGTAAAAAACGTAAAAGGCGTTGTTGACGTTAATACATCATTGAAAGAAAATAAATCTTATATCGAGGCAAACGACGACGTATCGGTGGATTCTATAAAATCGGCTATAGACGATGCGGGTTATAAGCCGGGCAAATACGAAATTAAATAAAGCTTATTAAATAAATTATAAATTCAGCAAATAACTTTTAAGATTAAGAAAGCAGTCTTTAAGTAATTCTTCGCTCTGTGAAGATTTGGAAAGCATAATGCAGCCTTCAAACGATGCTATTATGAAACTTGCAAGACTTTTAACGTCGGTTTTTTTATCTATTATTTTTTTTGACACGGCGTTTTCTAAAGCTTTTTCTATATAACCACGCCATAAATCTATAACTTCGTTAATATATTTAGCCAAAATCTCGTCTTTTGCAGACAGTTCAAGCATTAGATTGCCGACGGGGCAGCCGTTTTTAGCTAATTTTTTTCCATTTTTATTATAAATATCGTCGATAACTTTAATTATGGCGGAAATGGGGTTTTCCGTATTGCATATACCGCTCCAATTGTCCGCGTAAGCGGGTTTAATGACTTCTTCTATTACAGCGGCGGCAATATCCCGTTTTGATTTAAAGTGATAATAAATACATCCCTTGGTAGCGTTAATTTTATCGAGTATATCTTGAATGCCTGTGCCTTCATACCCTTTTTCTAAAAGAAGGTTGTATGCGGCATCTATTATTTCTTCTCTTTTAAGCAATTTTAATTTCCTAAAAATGTCTAATCCGCTTTAATTTTAATTATGATTCCCTATATTATGTTTTTTATAATTATATAATTATTATATGCGGATTAGACATTAAAATAAACTAAAAAGTTATCGGCTGGTATCCGTCGGCCATAAATCCGGCTATTGCTTGTCCTGCGTGAACTAGTTCCATTTTCTTGCTTGTCAAAATAGGAGCGATACCGTATCCTTCGGCTATTGCAACGCATGCATGAGGCACGATATTATTGGCGAGAACCTGTTCATACGCTTCAAGTATTTCTTTGTCGTCTGTTTTTGCGATAAATTCTTCTCCAGGACCGAAAAATACGAGTTTCACGTCTTCAAATGCTCCGCCGTTTTTTGTTCTCCATGCAAAATTAAGTCCTAAATTCACTTTTGCGGAATCGTTGCCGCCCGATAAGATCATTACTAAAGCTTTTGTTTTCGACATAATAAATCCTCCTTTAACGATAATAAGTTTTGTTTTAAGCAGGTAATATCAACATACCAACCAGTCTGTATTATATATCGGTAATATAAAAATGTCAAATTAAATTTATCATTTAAATTTATCATGAATTTATTATGAAACGAAAAAAAAATTTTGAAAAATAAAAAAATTCCCTAGCCGTTTTTTGAAATAAATGCAAAACGGTCAGGGAATTTTTAATTAAACGCAAACTGCGCTTATTTGCACTCCTTTCAGGAATAGCAAGAATCCTTTAATCCGTATTCTTTGCTAATTAACGAGTAGAACTCTTCTGCTGGAATTTCTGCAAACATCGGCGCATCATACACCTTTTTCATAAAAGTCACCTCCTTTTGTTATTCGTTATTATAAATATATTTTTTGTTTAAAAGCGTTTGCATTAATGCCTCAAAGTCTTTTTTTGCTTCCTGTTCGGTTACGTTAAATTCCCGCGTTATCGTCGACAATATATCTTCGTTCGTTGTGCGTCCGTCGCATAAAGATAAAATTTTATAGGATATTTCGTTAAGTTTATAAATATCGCCGGTTTCGTTATCAAAAAAAATATAGTATGTTTCGTCTTGTTTTATCGACACCTTATCCGCAAGTTTTAGCATTCAGTCCTTCCTTTTAAGAATTATTTTTATATCCAGCACTGAGGGTCTTTTGAATTGAAATCGTGATTATAATAATAGCTTATGGCTTTGCATCCGCCGCATCTATCGGAATTAACGCAATTATTGCATTCGTTTCCCCCGTTCCTTTTTCTCAAATTCCATAAGATATCGGAATTATACCATACTTTAAATAGTCCATCCGTTAAAATATTTCCAAGCGGAAGATAAAGCCTTCTGCATGGAAGCAGCGTGCCGTCATGCAATATACATAAGGACGATAAACCTATAGGGCAATATCCGCCGGCATTTTTGTCTATTAGGTTCCATAGCGGACGCGACGTCGAAAGTTTAGTATTGGAATTTTTGAATTCAATTTTCGATTTTTCGTAAACGTCGGTATATATTTTTTTTAACTCTTCCGCTTCGATGAAAAATTCGTCTTTTTCCTTATCGTTCATGGTAGTCATTCTTTCTACC
>JAJZLA010000196.1 GCA_021803845.1 bacterium
ATGTTATACGCTTGGAGCGCTTCCGCCTCTTAATGCTATGGACAGCTGTATTTCGATGGGGCTTGCGTTCGGTGCCGCGCAAGGTTTGTCCATCACAAAATCTTCGCATAAAAAAACCGTAGGAATTATGGGCGATTCGACGTTTTTCCATTCAGGTATAACCTCTCTCATAGACGCAAAATATAATAACGCAAAATTTACTGCTGTTATTTTGGACAACTCCACTACGGCGATGACCGGAGGACAGGATCATCCCGGAACGGGGAAAAACCTCTCCTTTAATCAATCCGTTTCAACCAAAATAGATATTAAGAAAATTATAGAAGGGATAGGCATAGACGAAATTTACGCCATAGACCCCTACGATTACAATGAAACGTTTAAAACTTTAAAAAAAGCGCTTGATTCAAATAATCTTAACGTAGTTATAACCGGCAGACCTTGCGTATTATACCCAAAAAAGATAGATACCGGAAAAAAATTTAAAATATCGGACGGATGCACGGGATGCGATTTGTGTATGCAGACCGGGTGCCCGTCTATACGCTTGCCTTATGGGAAAACCGGCGCAGCAAACCCCGTTCCCTTTATAGATTCGTCTTGCATAGGATGTTCTATATGCAGAGATATATGCGTTTTTAATTTTATCGAAGAAATACCTTGATCATACAATAGAAAATATGCAGATTTTTTTTTCGGATATAATAATGCAAGGAAAAGGTGTCGGATTTTATTTTCCGCATATGATAAAGCAAATTAATATAACAAGTTTTTAGCGGAAAATTAATCTGACACCTTTTCTCTAAACTTAAGATAATTAAAGTATAAAAATAAATGAATGATTCAACACAAAACATATTAATTTGCGGAATAGGAGGACAGGGCGTCGTACTTGCCGGCAGGATTATCAGCCTCGCGGCATTTGAAAGCGGCATGGATATTAAAACCTCTGAAGTTCACGGAATGTCGCAGAGGGGAGGTTCGGTTTCAACGCATATAAGATTCGGAAAAAAAATATTTTCCCCGCTCATACCGGAAAACGGCGCTACGGCGATTCTTTCTTTCGATATTTATGAAACTTTAAGATATACAGGCAGTTTCGCAAACAAAAATACGATAATAGTTTCGTCTAACGACGGCAAAACTCCGGCGTGGACTTCTAAAACCAAAAATGATACAATCGTAAATAATTTTGCCGATATATATTCCATCGCCTCGCTTTTAAAGGATAATTTTAAATCTTTGACTCTTTTGGAAGATAAACGGATTGCTGAAAGTATAGGAAACGCCAAAGTTTCAAATATTATACTCATAGGAGCGCTATCCGTTTTTACGGACATAAAAGAAAATATTTGGCTGAAAACTATTGAAAAAAACGTTCCCGAAAAAACGGCAGATTTAAATATAAAAGCGTTTCTGAAAGGAAGAGCTTCGTTATGAATATAAAATATTACGAAAAAAAATACGAAACTATCGACCGTTCCGAACTGTCGCAGATTCAAACGGAAAGATTGAAAAAAACTTTGAAACTTATATTTTCAGGCGGCGGTTTTTTAAAAACAAGATTAAGGGAATACGGAATAAAAAATTTAGGAGATATCGAAAAAATAAAATCGACGGATGAATTAAAAAACATGCCTTTTACCTATAAATCCGACCTTGTAAACAATTATCCGTTCGGAATTTTTTCCATGCCTTTAAATAAAATAATCAGAATACATGCGTCCTCAGGCACGACAGGAAAGCCTATTATAGCCGGATATACAAAAAACGATATTAAAACATGGTCCAAGTTAATGGCGAGAGTTTTTTGCGCCGCCGGTATTTCCAAAAACGATATAGCGCAGAATGCTTACGGCTACGGACTTTTTACGGGAGGTTTAGGATTTCATTACGGGGCGCAGGAATTAGGTTTAATGATCATTCCTATGTCAACAGGTTTTACCGAAAGACAGCTTACCATGATGCAGGATGTCGGCGCAACCGTTCTTTTCTGCACTCCGTCTTACGCTCTTTTTCTATCCGAGGAAATAAATAAAAAAATAAGCGATAAATCAAATATAAAATTAAAAAAAGGCATTTTCGGAGCGGAACCATGGTCGAACGAACTCAGGCAAAAAGTAGAAAGCTCGCTTAAAATAGATGCTTACGATATATACGGATTGAGCGAAATAATCGGGCCGGGAGTGGCATACGAATGTATTTATAAAGACGGACTTCATATTAACGAAGATAATTTTTTTCCGGAAATAATAAACCCCAAAACCGGCGAAGTTTTAAAAGACGGAGAAACCGGCGAACTTGTGCTGACCAGCCTTAACAGAGAGGCTATGCCGGTAATAAGATTCAGGACAAAAGATATAACGAGGCTTACGAGAGAAAAATGCAGATGCGGAAGAACTTTCGTCAGGATGGACAAGATAAAAGGTAGAACCGACGACATGATAATTTTAAAAGGAGTTAACGTTTTTCCCTCTCAGATAGAATCCGTTTTATTCAAGCTCGATTATTTAGAGCCTGTTTATTTAATAGAATTATATACCGAAAATCTTTTGGATAAAATGAACATAATAGTTGAACCCAAAGAAGAAATTTTTAACGGCGGCGAAGCTAAAATCGAAGCGGTTACGCAAGAAATATCCCACAAAATATACGAACTTATCGGAATCAGGACAAAAATAACCGCCGTCCCGCCCAAAACCATCGAAAGAAGCCAAGGCAAAGCCAAAAGAATAAACGACTTGAGGAAGAAACTTTAGTAAGCCGTCACAACTTGGAAATCTTCTCTATAAGCTCGGCTAACGCGCCGACATCGACAAGGGTATCCCTGCAGGGACCGTTAGGTCTCATATTGGGCAGACCGTAAACAAAAAGCGGAAAACTGTCTATAATTCCCGAACTTAAATCTCTTTCGCATGCAACGGCTATGACGGCTTTAGGGCGTTTTTCCTCTATAACTCTGCGCGCAAGCGTACCTCCGGTAGCGACGGCCATAAATATGCCTTTCTTTTTGGAAAGCGCCGCAAGCTCTTTTATGTTGCATTTTCCGCAATTCAAGCAGTTATTTATATCTTCGGTAATTTTAGCCTTGCAGTTATGAAGCTGAAGACAGTGGGGAAGCAGGATTAATATTCTGTCGAAAGCAACGTTTTTATTTAACGAAAAAAGAAGAAAATTGTTTATTTCGACAAACGAAGCCTGCATTTTGTCCCTGTTTATCCTGAATATAGAAGTTATAAAAAAAGCCATCGGATAAAGAATTTTTATCAAAATATAACGAGCCGGATAAACAAGAAAAAATTTTCCGCCGTTTTTGCGCCTGCCTATCAATCCGGCAAAAAAAATTAGAATAACCGAAAGCAGTACAAAATCTAAAGCAAAAAAAATATATAACGGCAAATATGGGCTGATTTTTTCCAACCCGCCGGATATTATCCAGAAAAGAAGCAAAAATACGGATAAAATAACGATGAGAGAAACGGATATTATCTTCAAAAAATAAACATGTTCTTTTTTTAAAGACATATAAAGTCGCCCTGTTTTATTCTAAATCCGTTGACGATATCGTTATAGCCCATAACGTTCCTGCCTTCCGGTTTAAGCTTTATCAGCCGTATATAAACCCCTTTTTTAACGGTGGAAATAAGCAGTCCGGTTTTGTTTGCGACGACAGCCGTACCGGGAATAATATCGCCTTTAGAAGATATTTTTTCTATCTCTTTTTTATAAATATCCGAAAAACCGCCGCAATAATCAAAATATTCGAATGTTTGACTTTGAAAGTCCTTTTTTTCGCATGTATCATCGACTATTAATTCTGCTTCCAATACTTTTACGTTTTTGTTTTTAAAAATAAAAAAAGCTCCTCCCGCTTCGGAAAAAGCCCTTATTTTTGCATATATAACATTAGGTTCTTCCTTGGAAAAATCTATGCGCAATTCTTCCTGCTTTATTAAAGCGGTTAAATCATGCGCCGTATCGCCTTCTTTTTTTGCCGAATCCTGAGCATATCCGCATTTAAAAAAATTTATTCTATGGCTATATATAGTCTCTAAAACTCCGGAAAGCAAAAGAGAACCGGTTGAAGATAATTTTTCGTAAAGACCGGAAAAGTTTTCGTTTTTGTCTAAAGCAATTCTTTGCTGAGCCGCCAAAGGGCCGGTATCTACGCCTTCATTCATAGCCATTATAGTAACTCCGCCGAATTTCATCCTTTTTAATATCGTATAGTGTATAGGGCTTGGACCCCTTAAATCCGGCAAAAGAGAAGGATGCAGATTTAATACTCCGTATACCGGTATATTTAAAATATCCGGCGTAAGAATAAGTCCGAAAGCGACGACAATTATAACGTCGGGAGCGAGGGTTTTTAAAAAATCCGTTTCTTCGCTGTTATTTTTAAAGGTTTTAGGCGTTCTTAAATCAATGCGGTTTTCGCGGGCAATTTTTTCGACCGGAGATTCAATATATTCTTTTTTTTTAGAATCCCATACGGGGGGCTTTGTATAAACTGCCCGTATATCGACGATGCCGTTT
>JAJZLA010000197.1 GCA_021803845.1 bacterium
AAAAATATTTGAACTCAAGCGTAACGTCGGCAAACCTGTTCAGGGTCTGCTCATGCGGGAGCTTAATATTTAATCCGACGGAACTTACGTTTAAATTATGCTGTTCCTTAGCTTCCCTGCAACCTCTGTTTGCTGCTTCCATAACCCCAGGACCGCCTCCCGAAATTATAGAAAATCCTTTTAACGCAAGTTTATAAGCAATATCTTTAGTGTTTTGATATACGACGCCGTCTTCTTTAACTCTTGCGCTTCCGTATATAGTTACGGCAGGACATATCGACGGCAGTATATCGAATCCGTCCACAAATTCTCCGATAATCCTGAAAAGCCGCCACGGTTCGGATTTATCTAAAGAGTTTAGTTCGTATCTTTTTATATTTTCTCTCTTAATGGACATATTTTATTCTAAAAATTTTTAACGGCATATAGGTAGAAGGATGGCAATGGCAAACATTGCCATCCTTCTACCCGTAATTTAATAAAGCGTAAAAATTTTAGAATTTCCAGTCCTTTTTATCCGGATGCGCCTTCATCGCCTTTGCCTTAAGTTCATCTTTCGATTCCTTGTGGTTTTCATCAGGGATACAGCAATCGACGGGGCAAACCGAAGCGCATTGCTGGGTATCGAAATATCCGTAACATTCGGTGCAAAGATTGGGATCTATAACATATATATCTCCCTCGGCAATCGCATTGTTCGGACATTCTGGAATGCAGACTCCGCAAGCAATACATTCATCAGTAATAATAAAAGCCATAACAGCCTCCTTGTTTTAATTTTATGGTTATTTTTGTTTTAACTTAAACGGCTTCCGGCGCCTTTAAAAGCTTTAAGCCCTTTATATAAAGAATTGGCACCTAATTCTTCTTCTATCTGCAACAGCCTGTTATATTTCGCTACCCTTTCGGAACGGGCAGGCGCGCCGGTTTTAATTAATCCGGAATTTACGGCAACCGATAAATCGGAAATAAAAGTATCCTCCGTTTCTCCGGACCTGTGGGAAATAACGGCGCTCATATTATTTTTTTGAGTCAATTCTATGGCATCTAATGTTTGAGACAAAGAACCTATCTGGTTTAATTTTATTAAGACAGAGTTTATCGAATGGGAATCGACTGCCCTTGTTATGCGATTAGGATTTGTTACGGTCAGGTCGTCTCCTACTATTTGAACTTTGTCTCCAAGCTCTTTAAGCAAAAGGGAAAATCCGTTGAAATCGTCC
Organism: bacterium; assembly: GCA_021803845.1. Next base: position 1,224 of record JAJZLA010000197.1, read on the forward strand.
TGCGCCATACCGTCTTCTATAGATATGATAGGAAACTTTTCGACGTAACCTGCATACATTGCAACCATCTCGTCTGCTTCAAGCACGGTTTTTTTGCCTGCTTCTTTAAGCGTATATTTGCCGTTGGCATAAAACTCGCTTGCCGCAGGGTCTAAGGCGATAAAAATATCCTTTCCAGGCTGGTATCTTGCTTTTTCTATGGCTTCCATTATTAATATTATCGCTTCCATATTGTTCTGGAGCTGCGGCGCAAATCCTCCTTCATCGCCGACAGCCGTAGGCATATTTTTGTCGTCCAAAACTTTTTTAAGTTTTTGATAAACTTCCGCTCCCATTCTAAGGGCTTCTTCAAAGGATTTAGCTCCGGCGGGAACTATCATAAATTCTTGAAAATCAAGCATATTGTTTGCATGTTTTCCGCCGTTTAGAATATTCATCATAGGAACAGGCATAACATGAGTATTTATACCTCCTAAGTAACGATAAAGAGGTATTTCCAATTCATTTGCCGAAGCAACCGCAGTAGCCAGCGAAACGGCTAAAATTGCATTTGCACCCAAATTAGACTTATTCTGGGTGCCGTCAAGATTCATCATTATGTCGTCTATCAGTCTTTGGGAATAACTGTCTATGCCGTTTAAAGATTTTGCTATGATATCGTTAATTCCTTCTATAGCGGAATGAACCGATTTTCCACCATAAACCAAACTGTCGTTATCTCTTTTTTCATAGGCTTCGTATTCTCCGGTAGATGCCCCGGAAGGAACGCAGGCAAAGCCGCTCATACCGCTCTCTAAAGAAACCTTAACGCTAATAGTCGGATTTCCTCTCGAGTCTAAAATCTGCCTCCCTTTTACATCGACAATTTCACTCATTTTAGATTTTCCTCTGAAAAATAAAAATATTAGATTTAAATTTTAAGAAATAATTTAAGCATTATAACATTTTTTTTCTTTTTCTAAAAATAGATTTTTTATAAACCGCCTATTTCCATCTTTACTTTATTTATGAGCCCTTCCGTTTTCTTCTTAGCCTTGCTTTCCGCATAAATTCTTAGGACGGGCTCCGTCCCGGAAGGGCGTATTAAAAGCCATGAACCGTCTTTGTATCCGAACTTAAAACCGTCTATAAAATTGGAAGAAACCAAATTATTTTTAAACGGTATGCCGAAACTGCCGCTTTTCAGTTTTTCTATCAAACGCCTTTTCCTGTTGTCATCCAAATGCAAATCTTCCCTAACGTACGAATAAGGATAAGGTTCGTTAAATATGCCGTTTAAAATCTCATTTAAGTTTTTTCCGGTTTTAATTATAATTTTAAGGAGCAGAAGCGCGTTAAAAATACCATCCCTTTCAGGTAAATGAGAAGCTATACCTATTCCGCCGGATTCTTCGCCGCCCATAAATACATCGTTTCCGTCTTTCGTCATAAGAGCGGCAATATTTTTAAACCCTATCGGAACTTCATGCAGTTCGATATTATGCTCTTTGCAGATATCGTCTATAGATTTAGATACGGAAACGGTTTTAACAACGCTGCCTGAACGGCCTTCCTTTATTAGATAATCTAAAATTATCGAAAAAATTTTATGGGAATCGATAAAATTGCCTTCGCAATCTACCGCACCTATTCTATCGGCATCCCCATCGGTAGCAAAACCGACCGCAAACTTATTTTTAATACCTTTTTTTTTCAAAGACGATTTCAATTTATGCAGATTGCTGTCTATCGGTTCAGGATTCAATCCTGGAAACGCGGGATTGACGGCATTGTTTATAGAGCTATGTTTAATAGAAAATTTTTTTAATACGGAAGACAGATATCCTATGCCGGCGCCGAACATCGGGTCTATAACAACTTCTAACGTTTTTAATAAATCTTTATCCCCCCCGCCTACTGCTTTATCTAATTCAGTTAAATCAATTATGCGGCGTATGTAATCTTTCTTAAAATCGGCATACTGAAAATTATTATTGTCCGGATAATCTAATTCGGTCCGGCCGACATAATAGCTTTTGCCTTTGCTTTTTTTACTAAAATCGGAACCGTTGACTATTTTTTCTATTTTTTTTACTTCGGATTCAAGCATAGAAGAGCCGAACGGGCTTTTGAATTTTAATCCGTTGAACATATAAGGATTATGGCTCGCGGTTATCATCACGCCGGCAGCGCATTTTTTGTATTTAACGAAGTAGGATAAAACGGGGGACGGACAAAAATTATCGCTCAATACGACTTTTATTCCCGAAGAAACAAGAGACTCGGCGGCGGCGGCGGCAAATTCTTTAGATAAAAACCTTGTATCGTAACCTATAGCAACGGTTTTTGAAGTATTATCTTTTAAATATTCTGCCAATGAATAACTGATGCGGCTGACGGCGTTAAACGTAAAATTATCCCCGATGATGCCTCTGAATCCGTCGGTGCCGAAGTTAATCGATATAGGCTGTAGTGCCGAAATCATTTATTTTTATATAAAAATATCCGATAAAATAAAATTAAAATATTGCTATAAAAATTTTAAATAATATCGGACTTAAAAGCAAGAAATATTTGTAATTTATATTTATAATGTTACCATAAACTACAATCCATGGATGGATTAATAATATGCAAATATCCGAAATTTTTGGAGCATTACCATTATTGTGCCATAAAGCCGTCGCCTTTAGGAGTGAGGGGGTATGTCAGAAGCTGTATTTGCCGAAATTTCTAAGGGCATATTTTTACGCATCCAGATATCGAAAGGGATGGTAAGAATATCCTCGATTTCGGGTATAAGAGCTTGATTATTTCTAAGGTCAATTATCTTAAAATAATTTCCGCATATCTTACAGTATCGCAAACTGGCATCGCTATATTTATCGGATTTGAAAATTTCCAACATTGACGGATCTTCTTCGCCGCAAAAAACACACTGAACCCTGTAATATCTCCATGTGCTTCCGCACTTCGAGCATTCAAGCATTAAATAATTTTGCGTTTCGTCGTCGGATTTTAAAAAACCGTATGAAGGCTCGCTGCCGCAAAAAGAACAGATATTCTCAAAATTATCGATGCCGTCCTCAGTATATTCGGCAATGCTCTGCCTATCTTTACTCCTCAGGTCAATAGCCATAGACTCCAAAAACGGCCTTAAAAATCCATCGAATAAAATAATTGCATCCGTTTTCAGGTGCGTTAAATAATCATAATTATGATTAAAGAAATTGCGCACATATTTCTTTATATCATTATTTAAGCCGGATGAAATGTCGTACGGGATATTTTTAATAAAAAAATCTAACAAATTTGCT
>JAJZLA010000198.1 GCA_021803845.1 bacterium
AAATAAAAATTTTTCGGAAAATTCGGATATTGTCTTATTTAACCTTCTTAACCCGGTAGATTCATCCGAGTTCCTTGAATTAATTAAGTCCAATTGCGGCAGTTATTACAAAAATATATACATATTCGACGATAAAACTTTACTGCGGCAACAGCTCGCCGACGTATTAGAAAACAATAAGCCGTCATTAAACTTCGAAAATTTAAAAATTATTGGATCCGGCAATAATGGCGGCATAGAATTAGGATTTTGTACGGATGATTTTAAAATAACGGAAATAAAATCTCCAAAATCTTTTTGCCCCGGCTGTACTTTATTTACATTTTTACAAGCCCTCGAAAAAAAAATCGGGGTTTCCGAGGATTATGTATTAATTGGCGAAGAAGGCTGCTTCTCCCTTTTAAACTCAAGCCCGTTAAAATTTTCGTTTCAAAATATAATTATTACGGAAAATCCTCTTTTTTTATCGTTCAATCTATGCTCTAAAGACCTGAACAAAACTTTTTATATTTTTATTTCAGCCCTCAAATTTTCCGAACAGATAGATAAATTTGTTAAAATAAACGGCGGATTAAATTTTAAAGGAAAAATTACGTTCGTCGTTTATAAATCGATTTTCGATTCCGATTATAATATAGAAAACTTAATTTCGCATCCGCTATTAAAATCTTTAAAAAAAACAGCGGTAAAGAAAAGAACCCGTTTGAAAGATTTAAGCGTAATACAAGACTTGCCTTTAATATTTATCGACAACGACTGCGATAATTTTGCCAAATCCGGACGAAATTTAAATTACTCCTCATTTTTATATATTAATAATTCTGCCTGTGATAAATTCGAGTGCAGGTTATGCTATCAAAAAACAAGATGTCCGGCAATCAAAATCGCAGGTAATAAAGATATTTTCATAGACGCGGAAGTATGTAATTTTTGCAAACTATGCATAGACATATGTCCTCATAGCGCAATAAAATCAAAAAGAAGAAAAAAAATTAAATTAAAAAAATCTTTAGAAAGCAAAATTAATCTTTAAAAAAAATGGAAAATATAAATTACAATCTTATATTAAACGGCGCCGATTTTAAAGAGATTAAATACTTAAGTAAATTTATCTACTTTTCTTTAAAAAGCGAAAATTTTAATGTTTCGCTTTTAATCAAACCAGTATCCAATATATCGAATTACGCTCTCACATACGCGGTTATAAAAGTAGGGAAGTTTGAGTCTATAAGCTGTCTTCAAAACATAGACGCGGTCATCAGTTTAGATTACCAGTCGACGTTGAACTATCTTCCTTTCATAAACAATAATACTCTGGTTTTATCCGATTATTCAGCATTTAACGTTTGCGATTACTGGCTAACGGACAACGATGCGGTTTCTCACAAGCTAAACGAAAAGACGGGAAATATATATAAAATACCCGTTAAGAATATAATAGACATGGATGCTATGGGAAAAAATAAGGTAAGCGCATATAATTCGCTTATAGGGGCTTTTATCGCAAAAAGCAATCTGCTGGACCTCGATTCCGTATTCAGGCAGACGGCTTTGTTTTCTAAAAACGATGCGGAAAAGAAAAATACCATTCAGGCTATTTTAAAAGGATACGACTACGTATTGGAAGGGGACTCGTCTTTATCGCAACCGCCGCATAAGCCGTAAAATTCAACCCCGTAATTTCTTATCCGATAATTCTCGTCCAGCTTGTTCTTTATTTTAGTTTCAAAAAATCCCTTAAAATCAAACTCGCCTATCTCGACGTCGATTATTTTTCCGCATTTTTCGCATATAGCGTGCCCATGCAAAGAAATATCCCCATCGTAACGGACAGAATCCTGCATAGTTTTTATTTCTTTAACTTCATGCAGAGACGCAAGCATAGAAAGATTTTTATAAACGGTATTCAATGAAACCATCGGATATAATTCCTTGACTTTATTATATACTTCCGTAGCGGACGGATGGTTTTTAGATTCGGATATAATCTTAATAATTTCAAGCCTTTGCGGAGTAAGACTGTAACCCATTTTTTTTATTTTTAATAATATCGCATTTAATCTAGGTTTCGAATTCATAAAAAATAATTAACTCTCTCTTTATATAATATTTATTATTATATAATAATAAAAAAATGTCAAATATTTTCAGGCTTGAAATCCTTTATGCTGTCAAAGAAAGCCTCAAGTCTCGTTACGTAGCCGGCATCGGCATTATGTTCGTCTATTTCTATTTCAAGGTAGGGCTTATATTTCATATAGTCTGCAAAAAAAGTCTTAATGAACGAATCGGGGCCGCAGGCATAATTAGTAACATAAACAGCGTTAAGTTTAGGATTATCCATTATTATCTTTGCAGCGGATAAAATTTTGTGCCCGGAATGCCAGAACATATTATCATGCTCTCCGTAAATAGAAACTTCGCCTATATCAAGAAAATCCATCGGAATAACGGTTACTCCCAAAGAAGATATTTTATTGGAAATAGCTAAATTAATCCCGTCGTCTTGTGTGTTATAAGGCCTGCCGATTAATACCGTAATATCCTCGTATTTTTCTATAACCTCTCTTCCTTTCATTTTTAACGTTTCAAAAAAATATTTTTGTTTTTGAACAGCACAGCGGAACGCGTTCACAATTTTCTTTTTAGATATGCCTAAACCTTTTAAATTTCTGGAGATATTGTTTATCGTCTGGTCATAATCGGAACCGTCTTCAAGCATTCTGATTTCAGGAGCAATAACCTTTATCTTATTAAATTCCAAAAGCGATTTTACTATGCTTGGAACACCCTGAATATAAGGACATTGATATGTATTTTTCTGAAATTCGTGATTTTTTTCTCTATTTACGAGCGCCGGCAGAAAAATTGCGTCAACCTTCTTATCTATCAGATTTTTTACATGTCCGGCTACTACTTTTACCGGAAAACAGGTATCGGTTACGGAAAGCATATTAGACTCATTTATAATCTGCCTGTTAGTTTCGTCGGATAAAATAACGTTAAATCCAAGTTTTGTAAAAAATTCATTATAAAAAGGAAAAAGGTCGTATGTTTCCAAGCATAAAGGAATGCCTAAGCGGAGTTTTGAATAATCTGATTCGTTTTCCGCGGAATACCCGCCCAATAAAAGTTCTTTTCTGAATTTTAAAAAGTTTTCCCCTTTTTTTATTTTAGTTTTATCTATTTCGAATATATCGCATCTTGCTCCGTAATAATGCGGAGATTCCTGCTCTACGGTAACTTTATTGACATCGCATAAATTAGAACATTTCTGGCATTCGAAAGATTCCCTGAAGTACTTTCTGTTCCTGAGGTCGAAACCGGCAAATTTAGACGGACCTTTATTCTGAAAAGCAATAAGGGCGCTTCCTATAGCCCCGGTTACCTCATTGTGTTCCGGAATGACTATTTTCTTATCGAGAAGAGTTTCAAAAGCGCTTACGACCGCTTTATTCAATGCAACGCCGCCCTGAAAAAGTATGCGGCCGCCAACAGGTTTTCCTAAAACTACTTTATTTAAGTAATTCTCGACTATAGAATATGCGAGTCCTGCGATAAGCTGGTCTTTATCGGCGCCTTTCTGCTGATGAGATACGAGGTCGGATTCCATAAATACCGTGCATCTGTCGCCAAGGTTGCACGAACTTGAAGCGTTAAAAGCTTTATCGGCAAATTCTTTAATAATATCTATGTTGAGTTTCTGTGCTTGTTCTTCCAGAAACGAACCCGTACCCGCGGCGCAGGCTTTATTCATTTCAAAATCTATTACCACGCCGTTCTTAATTCTTATATATTTTGAATCCTGTCCTCCGATTTCGAAAACGGTGTCCACGTCTTTATCGATAAAGATAGACGCCGCCGCCTGCGCCGTTATTTCGTTTTTAACTACATCCGCCCCGATATAGTCCGCTATCAAATATCTTCCGGAACCGGTAGTGCAGACTCCCCTAACGGAAGCATCCACGTTAAAATTTTTTAATTCTAGATATATTTCATAAAGGGTATCTCTGACGACCTCAATAGGTTTACCGTTGGTCTTTTTATATTTTTTTACCAGAAGCTGTTTATTTTCGTCTAATAAAACTACATTTGTGGAAACGGAACCAGTATCTACTCCTATATAAACGGGAACCGTTAAGCCGGAACGGCATTTAAGGGCGCTTAAATTATCTAAATCCGCATCGTTATCTTTTTTATCTTCAGAATGATAATGCTTAAGCCTGTCTCTGTATCTGCCGGTTAATTTATTTTTCTCGATAAATTCTTTAAGGCGTTCCAGCCCTTTAAATTTAAAATTTTTTTCATTCTGCGAAATTATGGCTATTCCTATCGCAGACATAACCGTATGATGTTCCGGTACAATAAGTTCGCTGTCTTTAAGATTCAGTATATCCTTGAATGCCCTCGCCATACCCTGGTTAAATGCCACCCCGCCCTGAAAAATATAAAAAGACCAACGGTAA
>JAJZLA010000199.1 GCA_021803845.1 bacterium
CAACATAGAAGAATTCGGCGACGAAAGCGTTAAAATATTCGAACAGGCCGGCGGCTATTCTCCGACGCTCGGTATTATAGGAGCAGTTTTAGGACTTATACACGTTATGCAGCACCTTAATGAGCCCAACAGGCTCGGCGCCGGTATAGCCGTCGCGTTCACGGCTACTCTTTACGGGCTTGCTTTTGCGAACACTATACTTTTCCCTATATCCAGCAAACTAAAAATGAACCTTAAAGTCGAAGTTTTAAGATACGAACTTATCCTTATGGGCATAAGAAGCATTCAGAACGGCGAAAATCCAAGGCTTATAGAAGAAAAGCTAAAGTCTTTTTTAAACGCCGAGCAGAAAAAAGCTTACGATTTGAAAAACGGAGAAAAATAAAAATGGCAAGAAAAAAGAAAAAATGTCCGGAACATTCCAATTCGGAAAGATGGATGATAAGTTACGGGGATTTCCTTACCACTCTCCTTTCTTTTTTTATAGTAATGTTTGCAATTTCTAAAGTAAACAACGTAAGGCTGAAAGAACTTGCAGTTTCGATACAGCAGGCATTCGGAGCCAATAAGTTTATTACCGTTTCGCGTTCAAGGCCGAATATAGCTTCTACCCCGAAAGTGGTAGTGCCTAAGGTGTCGCCTTCCCAATTTAAGGTATCGAAATCAAATAAAAAACTCATTAAAGAAGAACGGCAGGAATCGGCGGTATTTACGGGCATAGAATCAAATATAAAATCTTTTGCCGCCGGAAAATCATCGTATAAATCTTCGCTAAGTGTTTATAAATCTACCAGAGGTCTCGTTATATCCCTTAAGGGCTCAAGCTTTTTTAATTCAGGCAGCGCAAGAATAATAAGGAAATATCATCCATTATTAAAATATATAGCTTCCGAACTATTAAAAGTCAATAATAATATATCCATAGAAGGATATACCGATTCTACGCCGATACGCAGCGCAAAATACCCAAACAACTGGATGCTTTCAACCGCAAGGGCGGTGAACGTCCTGAGTTTTTTTATAAAAAGCGTTAATTTTCCTCCGTCTCGGCTGTCTGCTTCCGGATACGGCAAATACAAGCCGGTAGCCAGCAATTCGACCGCCGCCGGACGCGCCCTTAACAGACGCGTCAATATAGTCGTTCTGTCTAACTTTTTAAACAACGAACTTCCAAGTTCATGATAGATGCTCAATATTCTGTTTAGCTATCTGACGTCTTTGCTGTTCAAAAGTAAACTTAATTATTTCGTCCCTGTCCGATTCGTTTATTGCGGTAAATTTGCATGCAAAAGAAATCTTAGCTTTATTTGAACCTTCGTCGGGCGGATATTCCGAAACGTTAACGACCTGAGCCAGAGCTTTTACTACGAATTGAGGAACGGAAGGAAACAGCATGGTAATCTTTAATATGTCGCCGCGTTTTAATTTCAAATCCTCTTTATTTTGAGCCGCATCGTTTTTATCTATTTCTTCGGTCCACATAATTCCGGAACCGCTTATAGATACGCGCTTTTCTTTAACGTCCGAAAAAATAGACGCTTCGGGATTTAATATAGACAGAATAACGTCCAATTTACTGTTTATGGCTATCAAAATATTTTCCAATTTAGGATTTATAGGAGTATCTTCATCCTTTTCGCCCGGCGTTCCGTAAATCCTCGGCGAAGCTACGCCGTAAATTCCATAAACAGACGTGGTAAAAGAAGGTCTGGAAATATAGGACTCCTTAGTTTCAAGAAATTCGTCGATAGAAATTTTTTGATAAATAAACTGGATAACTGCAATTACCCTTACGAACTCCCTGCCTTCCCTTTCTTCGAGAGGCTGACCTGAAATCTTTGCCTGAAGAAAAATACCGCCCGTATTTCTAAGAATTTTCTCCGCCGCAATTTTATATTTATATGTTTTAGAAAATCCATAGTTGGTTATATTTATATCGGCTGTTTTTTTTATAAGCTCTATGTCTTTTTCAGGATCGCAATCGTTTAATTCGAATTCGACGACTTTTTTATCTACAAAGCAGGCATATAAAACGATGTTTAAAAGATTTTTATCTATCTTAGTAATATATCCTTTAAATTTCTTTTGAGGAGTTTCTAAAACTATCTCCTGATTTTCATAAAAAAAATTATCGTAATCTTCCGCGTTATTCATTTATCGTCCGTCCGTTTTTTAATTGTATAGTTTTTAGTTAGATTTATAAGCTTTTATAGCCGAAGAAATTTTATTAAGCATCGCTACTTTTTCGCCGGCGTTTTCTTTCATGTCCTTAAGCATATCGATAATTTTTTTATCCGATTCCATAATATAAGATAATTTATTCTGCATATCGGTTTTATAAACATCTTCGTTTATGTTTTTAAATCCGCTTAAATCTAAATTTTCACAGCGTCGGTCGGATTTTAAAAAAAGTTTAGTCAATAAAACTTTTCTTTCGAATATTTTTTTAAAATTAACCGGATTTTCCCGTTTTTCGGATAAAATTAACATTATATAATTATTTAATATAATAATATTATCGGCAATTTTTAATTTTAATAAATTCATTTTTTAATTTTATTTATTTTAATTTATTTTTTTTTGCTTATTAATTATAATAACTATTATAATTTTATAATATGATATAATATAAATCAACATTATTATATTACAGGGACGGAATTGAATTGCGTCCCTGTCACCAAATTGAAAAAATATGCAGAAAGTTAAAGCAGACAAATTAAAAGCAGGGGACGTTCTGGCAAAAGATATAGTTTCCAAAAAAGGTATAACTATTCTTAAAAAAGGAACGGAATTAACCGATAAATTTATAGCAAATATAAAAAAAATAAGCGGCGAATATTCTTCTCCGGAAGAAATGCATATATTTATAGAAGTAACCGGCCGCGACCCGGAAAAAGATAATAAAATTTCCGCCGAAAGTAAAGAAAAAATGGAAAAAGAGACGGCGTCTTTAGAAAAAAGATTTAAAAACGTCGAAGGTTACGAATATATGGAAGAAATAAAAGACGCAATTAAAAATCAGATAATTAAATTTTACGGCGAAACCCATAATTCCGGGGAACACGGCAAATGAAAAAAATAGACAGCTTGGACAAGTTAATAGCTACCGTCAAGAAAACCGAAAATATACCTACCCTTCCTAAGGTTTTAACTAAAATTTCGGAAGAAATAGATAACGATAATTTTTCTATAAAAAATATCGGCGACTTGATGTCCCGCGACGTCAGCCTGTCCGCAAGAATATTAAAAATAGTCAACTCTCCTTTTTACGGGTTTCCGCAAAGAATATACAGCATTAACCATGCTATAGTGCTTCTCGGCGCAAACGTATTAAAGAGCATCGTAATCTCTACATCGGTTTTCACCGCAATGGAAGAAGCCATGACCGGTCTTTCGGAACATTCTCTGTTCTGCGCATTCGCTTCAAAACATATAGCCCAGGAAATAAACAAAAACATAAAAAAAACCGGCGAAACCGGCAAATTAAAATCAAACGAAAAACAAAAACAGCAGCAAACCGTGGATCCCGACAATATGTTTGCAGTCGGCTTGCTGCATGACATAGGAAAAATTATTATAGCAACGACTTTCAAAGAAGATTTTAAGACTATATTGGAAACTGCGCGAAAAGAAGAAAAACCTTTGGAAAAAGTAGAACATGAGATTCTCAACATATCTCACGACCAGTTGGGATACATGCTGGTAAAAGAATGGAATCTTCCTTCCGCTATATATATACCCATAAAATATCATCATAACCCTACTCTTGCCGACGATTTTAAAAAAGAAACGGCGATATTAAACATTGCGGATTTTTTAACGAGAGCTATGGGGGTTGGATTTTCAGGCTCCGCTTACTTAGAAAAAATAAATACCGATTCCATGAATATTTTAGAAATTAATATCGATTTTATAAAATCGGCGATAGAAGAAATTTATCTGTACAAAGACGAACTGAATATATTCGATTAGTCGGATAAAAAATAAATAATAATGCATGAACAAACAAAAAAATAAATCTTATAAAATATTTGCGGTACTCGACGAATCCGAAAAAAACTTTTATAAATCCGTTATAAAAGACGAACTTGAAGAATATAACATAATGATGTTCGATTCTTTTAACAGGGCATACTATTCGGTTTACGCATCCCCGCCGAATTTAATTATAATAGTAATCGGTTCCATAATGCAAAAAAACGAAATTGAGTATAAAAAAGAATTGAAAATGATTAGCGATATGCAGATAGACAACATGCTGAGCAATATTCCGATTCTTTTTATTATTCCTCCTGATTTTGATTTTAAATCTATCGCCTCATCGGAAAAATATATTTTAAAAGATTACATTAAAGAACCTCTAAGCAAAAACGAACTCAAATATAAGATAGAAAGCATAATAAAATCTTCTAAATCGGCATTAGACGCAAATCCTCTTACTAAACTGCCAGATCGGAA
>JAJZLA010000200.1 GCA_021803845.1 bacterium
ACGGAAAAGCTTTACATCCGACTCAAAAACCGGAAGAAATGTTAAAAAGAATTATTCTTATTTGCTCTAAAGAAGGAGATATAGTTTTAGACCCTTTTTTGGGAAGCGGAACTACTGCAATTATTGCACAAAGATTCGGCAGGAAATGGATTGGAATAGAAAAAGAAAAAAAATACGTCAAAATTGCAGAAAAGCGGCTATGTATTAAAAAATAAAATTGAAAAGGGGCTATTAAATGAAAAATACAATCGAAAAAAGATTTGAGGAAGCTAGGGCGCTTTTGGAGCTTACTTCAAATAACGAAGAAATTTTAAATGCCGTGGAAAATATATCTAAAACAATTATTTCGGCTTACGATAAAGGCGGTAAGGTTTTTATAGCCGGAAACGGCGGGTCGGCAGCGGACGCCCAGCATATAGCCGCGGAACTCGTTTCTAGATTTTACAAGGAAAGAAAAGCTCTTGCGGCGGAGAGCCTTACGGTTAATACGTCTAATCTCACGGCAATAGCCAACGATTACGATTTTTCGGTCGTTTTTTCGCGCCAGCTCGAAGCTAACGCTCGCGAAGGCGACGTTTTCTGGGGAATATCGACTTCGGGCAACTCCAAAAATATCTTAACCGCAATAAACACGGCAAAAAATATCGGCATGAAAATAATCGGTTTTACCGGCGGAGACGGCGGAAAAATGGGCGAACCCGGAATGTGCGGCCATCTTATTAAAATTCCGTCTAAAGATACGCCCAGAATTCAGGAAAACCACATTTTAATTGCCCATATAATATGCGAATTGGTCGAAAACAGCCTTTTTTAAAATGTCCAATTTGTGACGGGGACAGAATTGAATTCTGTCCCCGTATTTAAAATTAAGCATGCTGGCTGTCCGTAAAGCTTCTTGCGTCGAACAGCGACGAGTACAGCTTCATCGCATACATATCCGTCATTCCGCTGATGTAATCGGCGCACATTACCGAGAAAGCGGGATTGCCGTTTTTATCCTTTCCGAAAGAATCGTAAAATCCGAACTCGTAAAGCTCCTGAAAGTCGTCGGGATAAAGTTTGATATTTTTAATATCGGAAAAAACGGAAAAAAGTTTTCTTACGATATTTTCCGCTTTATATCTGTTTAAAAGGATTTCTCTGTTTTCCATTACAAGGCTGTAGGAAATTTGCTTTAAGGCGCTTATTTCCAAATCAACTCCGTTTTTCCATATCAGTCCGTATTTATATGAATCGCCGCCGTAATCTAAAGGCATATCGAGTAAAAAATTATCGGATTTAGATTTTAATTTTTTAACGGCGTCTTTTCTTTCTTCTAAATCCGTATTTAAAATAAACTTTGAAATATAATTAGAAAAAAACTCTTTAAGGTCGGTTTTGACCTTTATGTGGTGCATCGTCCGACTTTTTGCTTCATATTCCCCTGCTGTTTCGCTATGTTTAATATCATTAATATTTTCGTCTGAATCTGCCGGCCTTTTAAATTTATCATTTTCCGAAATACTAAAAATACTTCTTAATTTAAAAAAGAAATTATCGACCCGTTCGGTCATGGTATCTATTGAATCTTTCGTAAAAAGCCTGCTTTCCTTAAGATATTTGTTTACTTTAAAGCGGCCGCCTATATCTATAAGTTTAGACTCTACGCCGTCTTCTATGTCATGAGTGGCATATGCGATATCGTCTGCGGCGTTTAATATCTGGCATTCCAAACACCTTGAAAATTCAAAAAATATTCCTTTGGCGGTTTTATTTTTTTTGTCGTTGAAAAACGGGGAATATTTATTTAAATAATTTATAAAATCTTTTCCGTGAATTTTTTCTAGTATAAATAAGTCGTCGTCGTAAATAAAATGCTTATTTTTATCGGACAGGGAATAAGGCATCTTATATTTTAAAATTCCGTCTATAGTTTTAAGGGAAGGATTAATCCCGTATATTTTATTGTTTTTAGAATCGTAGAATTTTTTTTCTAAGAAATTAAGAATTCTTATGTTTTGAGCGTTTGCTTCAAAACCAAGTTTTCCGTTTGTAGCTTTTTTTAATTCCTCGTTTATAATATATTCGCCGAGATGCCCGAAAGGCGGATGCCCTATATCGTGAGCCAGCGAAACGGCTTCTATAAGGTCTAAGTCAATACTTAGTCCGTATTTTTTATTCAAAATAGACGTTAAGGCTCTTGCTATTTGAGATACTTCGAGAGAATGCGTAAGTCTTGTCCTGTAATAATCCAAAGTAAAAACTCCGAAAACCTGGGTTTTATTTCTCATCCTCCTGAATGCGCTGGAATGGATTATCCTGTCTCTGTCGATTTGAAAAGGCGACCTTACCCCTTTTTCCTTTTTTTCCTTATCGGTATATCCGTAATCGAATACTCTTTCGTCTAACATTAAACGCCGCCTCCGCTAAAAATTAAAATTACTATAATCCTGCAAACCGTTTTGCCGTCAGTTTTTTTAATCTTGCATTTATATTTAATTAAATATATACTATTCACACATTTTTGACAAATAATATCGGAGGAATCGTTTATGAAAAATACGGATAAAGAAAATAAAGACGAGCACGCATTTTCAAAAGCCGAAATAGAGTCGGCAAAAAAAATATTAATAAAAATGAAAAAAGATATTTTTAAGGAAATAGATGCCAGCATCAAAGAAGGTTCGTCTAAAGATTCAACCGAATACCGCGGCGACAACTACGACATCGCCTCCAGCGAAAGAGACCGCGAACTTATGTATATGCTGGGAGACAGAGAAAAAGTAAGGGAAATAGACAACGCGCTTTTGAAAATTAAAGAAGGTACTTACGGAATATGCGACGAATGCGGCGAACCGATTTCTAAAAAAAGATTAAAAATTATACCTTATTCCAACTTATGCATAAACTGCCAGTCTAAAGCGGAAGAAGAAGAAAAGAAGCAGTTAAACGAAGATTATATCGACCACTTGAATACGCTTTCTTTAATAAACGACGACGAAACCTTTAAAGATTCCGACGAGTAGAGGTTAAAAAAGACATAGATTCAAGAAGAGATTTAGAATAAGGATGCGACGGATTTTTAAAAAAATCGTCCGTTTCCGCAATCTCCATTATTTTTCCGCCGTACATAACGCATACCCTGTCCGCAAGGTGCCTGACTAATTTTAAATCGTGGGTAATAAATATATAGCTCATGCCGGTTTCGTTCTTTAAATCCATCAGCAGATTTAAAATCTGGGCGGAAACGGAAACGTCCAAAGCAGACACCGGCTCGTCGAGTATAAGCAGTTCCGGACGAACCGACAGGCATCTTGCTATGCCTACCCTCTGCCTCTGTCCGCCGGAAAGCATATGCGGATAGCTTAAAGCTATCGTTTCGGGCAATCCGACGACTTTAAGCCGTTCTGCGGCAAATTCTATTCTGTCTTTCTTTTTGTTCTTTATAATACCGTTTCTGACCGCAGGATAAGATATTATTTTATATATCTTCTTTTTTGGATTTAATGACGAATAGGGGTCTTGAAAAAGTATCTGTATCTTTTTCCTGAAATCTTTTTTTTTATTTTTATAATCCAGAAGTTCGCCTTTAAAATATATCTTGCCGGAAGTTTTTTCCGTCAGTCCTAAAATCAACTTAGAAAGGGTTGATTTTCCGCATCCGGTTTCCCCTACTACGGCAAATATTTCATCTTTATACACGTCGAACGAAACGCCGTCAACCGCTTTTATCACGTTCTTTTTTATATCGAACAGCGTTTTATAATACTTATAATGTTTAGAAACGCCGGAAACCGATAAAATTACGTTATTTTCCATATTTTTTTATTTTGCGCCGCCGCCTGAATTAAATTTTATACATCTTACGTCGCGCCCGTATTTTCCGCCGTTTTCGGAATCCCTGAAATTTCTCAAACCTATATCGTTTAAACAGCCGTCGTCTCTTTTAAAACATCTGGAATAAAACCTGCATTTCCCTTTTTTAAAATCGTCTTTAGTCAAATAGCCGCTTATATTAAAAAGTTTCTGTTTAGGAACATAATCAGGAGAAAGAGACGGAATACTTTTTATTAAAGAAATAGTGTAGGGGTGGGCGGGGTTATTTATTATATTTTCGGTACTGCCCGATTCCATTATCTGCCCTGCATAAAATACGTAAGTCCTGTCCGAAATGCTTCTTGCGACGGTAAGGTCGTGCGTGATAAAAATAATTCCGACGCCGGATTTTTCTTTTATTTCTTTAATTAATTTTAAAACCTGAAGCGACGTCGTAACGTCTAAAGCAGTCGTAGGCTCGTCGGCTATCAAAAAACAAGGATTAAGCACCATAGCCATAGCTATCATAACTCTCTGGCGCATGCCGCCTGAAAGCTCGTAAGGATAAGAATTAAATCTTGCAAGCCCGTCTATATTCATATAATTCAAATATTTAACGGCTATATCTTTTGCTTCTTTTTTTTGAAATTTTTTTA
>JAJZLA010000201.1 GCA_021803845.1 bacterium
AAAATTTCCGGACGGAAAAGAAATTTAAATAAGCGGATAAATTTTATTAGGTAAGTTTTATTTATTAAGACAATAGATATATAAAAACATAAAATATCTATATTTATAATATATAATAGATATTAAGAGGTTAAAACTTTAAAAATCCTTTTAAATCGCGGACGTCTTTTCGTGCTTTTATTTCAAAATTATCGTCTATTTCGCCGGCTTTCAAGCCGTTTATTTCCATAGCTTCCCGTAAATTAACGCCGTATTTATTTTGCAAGGCTAAGTCGATAAGATAATCGCAAAAAACAAAATTTTTAGGCAGAAAACTGCCGTGCATATATGTTCCGAAAAAATTACCGGTTCTTGCCCCCTCGGTTTTGTCTTTTCCGTTGTTTCCGTATCCTCTTAATACGGTTCCCATGCAGTTTTGACCGCTATCCAAATATGTCCTGCCTCCGTGATTTTCAAAACCTATTAAAACCGTATCGCCGGATTTAACGGCTATGTTTCCGGTCAGCCTGGGCGTTCCAGATTCCGTATAACCTTTAAATACCGATATGCCTTTCATTATTTTACCGTCTGCAGACTTGTAATAGTCGCACAAAAGCTGATAACCGCCGCAAATCGCAAGCATAATCTTCTTCTTATTCAAAGATTCCATTAAAATATTTTTTTTGCCTGAAAAAAAATCTTCGTAAATTAGAGCCTGTTCGGCATCCTGTCCCCCGCCCATAAAAAAAATATCCGCCGATTCGCATTCTTTTTCATAATTTTTGCCTAAAGTAACGTCTATTATTTTAATTTCTATGCCGTAAACGGAACATCTATATTTAAAATATAGAATATTCCCCCTGTCTCCGTATATATTCATAATTTCAGGATAAAGATCGGCGGCGGTTAATTCGAATTTTTTCATAATAATTTGAATTATTTATTTACTAAACCCGCAAACTCAGTCGGAAGTAAGAGAATAAATAAATCTGACACCTTTAATTTCTGTCCCCATATTTATTTAAATATGCTATAATATATAATATTTATGTCTATATTATCGGAACTAATTTCAAAAAAAATAGAAGAAAATAAAAAATCGGGGTTTTATCGAAAAATTCCCGATATAAAAATAGAAAAATTAAATAGCGAACCATATTCCTTTGATTCCCATTATAACACCGTAACCGTCAATCTTGCAACAAACGATTATCTTGGACTCTCTTTAAACGAAATAGTAAAAACGGCGGCAAAACAAGCAATCGACTTATACGGCACTTCCGCAGGATCTTCTTTTTTAATATGCGGTCATTACGGTATACACGACGAACTTGAAAAAGAATTATGCGATTTTAAGGGCGGCTATGAAAATTGTATTTTATATCCTTCGGGATATCAAGCAAATACTGGAATTATAAGAACCTTGGCGGGCATATCCCCGCTGACCACGGTTATAATTTTCGACGAACTTTCCCATGCTTCTATTATCGACGGAGTTATCGCCTCGGGCGTTAAATTTAAAAGCTTTAAACATAACGATTTATATTCTTTAGAGAATGTGCTTTTAAAATATAAAGATTATCAAATAAAATTAGTTATAACGGAAGGCGTATTCAGCATGGACGGCGATATACCCGATTTGCCGTCTATTTTGGATTTAACCGAAAAATACGGCGCATTAAGTATAATAGACGATGCTCACGCTACAGGAACAATAGGAAAAAAGGGCGGAGGCAGTTCCGATTTTCATAACGCAAAACCGGATATAACCATAGGAACGCTCGGTAAAGCGCTTGCTTCAAACGGGGCGTTTGTTCTTTCGAGCAGCGCTATTATCGAATATCTCGTTAATTTCAGCAGGGCTTTTATATTTTCTACGGGCATACCGCCTTCATCCGCCGCATCTGCGCTATCGGCTTTAAAGCTTATCAAAGAAAATCCGGAAATAGTATTTAAATTGCAAAATAATGCTAAATTTGCAAGGGAATATTTAAAAGAATCGGGGTTAAACTTCTTAAATTCCTCTACCCAAATTATTCCTATATTAATCGGAGAAGAAGAAAAAGCCGTTTCAATAGAAAAAGAACTTTTAAAAGACGGCATATACTTAAAGGCGGTAAGATATCCGGCAGTCGCCAAAAACAAAGCAATATTGCGGCTCGGAATAAACCTGACCATTGACGATGCTTTATTTAAAAACGTATTAGAAGAAATAATCCGTAAAGTTAAATCATAGATTATAGATTCGCAGTCGTAAGTTCCCTTGATAATTAGTAATTTTTAAAATTTTTAAAAATGATAGATAAAAATAAAGTTAAAAAAAATTTTTCAAGCGCCGGAGAATACGATGATCATACTTCTTACCACAATATAACAATGGCGATGATATCTGAGTCCGTCAAAGAATTTAATAAAAACGGCAAATTCTTAAAAATTCTCGATATAGGCTGCGGAACTGCCCAAGGCTACGATGTTTTAAAAACAAATTTAAATCAGGGCGGATTTAAATACTTTGGGTTGGATATAGCTAAAGGATTATTGGGCAAGGCAAAAGAAAGAATTAATAAAACGAGGAAGGAAAGCAATAACTCATACTTGATTAACGGCGATGCGGAATTACTGCCTTTTAAACCCGATAAGTTCGACGTCATATTTTCAAACATAACCATACACTGGTTAAACGATATAGATATTTTTTTATTAAGATGCAAAACTTCTCTAAAAAACGACGGGATAATGATATTTGCTTTTTTAATTTCCGGAACCTTACAAGAATTAAAGGAAAGTTTCAAATATGACGTAAATGGCAATGGATTAAAATTTCATGAATTTCCGGAAATAGGCAGTTATAAAGAAAAAATAGGAGCATTCGGGTTAAAAATCAAGTACTGCGATATTATAAAATACACGGAAACTGCAGAATCTTCATTACGCTTACTAAAAAGAATAAATTTGCTCGGAGCGAAAAACACTTTCGATAATAATAATCATAAAACCGGTTTATTAAGAAAAGGGTTAAAAAATTACGACAAAAATTATCGAAACGGAGACAATATGGTTTACTGCACTTATAAAATTGCATATTTAATTATTTCAAAAAAATAAAAAGCCTTTGATAATTTTTAAAATTACCAAAGGCTTAGTTAAAATTATTGCAACTTTTTTTTTGTTATCTTACGACTGCGAAATGATCTCTTCTGTTTATTGCATAACATACTCTGGTATGCGCTCTGCATAAAGGTTTTTCTTTGCCGTAGCTGATTGTTTTTAATCTGTCTGCAGATACTCCAAGATCTTCAAGATAAGCTTTTGCGGCATTAGCCCTTCTCCAGCCAAGCGCAAGGTTGTAAGCTTCAGAACCTCTTCTGTCGCAGTTTCCCTGAATCTGAATAGCAACATTGGGGTTATACTTAAGATAAATCGAATCCTTTTTAAGTATCATCTTGTCGAGCGGAGTAAGGATAGACTTGTCGAAAGCAAAATGAATGTTGTTAGAATTAGCTTGAATACTGTAATTTGCAAGCCACGGATACTTTTTCAAATAAGAAGGAACCTGCTGGACTTGCGGTTTAACCGCTGCTACTGCCGGTTTTTTTGCGGGCGGCAATGCGCTGGAAGACGTTTTTGTTACTTTTGGCGCGCATCCTGAAAGGACAGCCGAGACGCCGAAAACCAAACCAAGAATAGAAAGACCTACTTTTGTTTTTTTGTTCATTGTAAACTCTCTCCTTAAAAATTAAAATTTAAAAAGTTAAATTACTTTGCTTTAAAACATTTTATAATTAAATTTGCATAATATATATATACCATTATTTAAAAAAAAATCAATAGTTTTTTATAAACTTTTTTATCATTCTTTATTAATTGAATTTTTTTTGAATTTTTGATATAAATAATGTATGGACTATAAAGACTATTATAAAATATTAGGCGTAGATAAAACCGCTGCCGGCGACGAAATTAAAAAAGCTTACAGAAAATTAGCCAGAAAATATCATCCCGACGTTAATCCCAACGATAAAACCGCCGAATCGAAATTTAAAGAAGTCCAGGAAGCTTACGATATTTTAAAAGACGAAAAAAAAAGAAAAGAATACGACGAGCTCGGAACTAATTATTTTAATTATAAAAACGCCGGAGCAGGCGCAGGTGCTTCAAACGGACAATATTATTACGATTATTCCGGAGGCGGCAATTCCGGTTTCGGTTCAAATTTCGGCAATATGGGCGGAGGAGGAAATTATAACTTCGAGGATATATTCTCCGACCTTTTTAACAGATCCGGTAAAAAGCGTGGACCGCTAAAAGGAACAGACTTAAATGCTTCGCTTGAAATTTCTGTTGCGGAAAGCGTAAAAGGTACGGAAAGAATAATAAATTTAAACGGCGAAAAAATAAAAATAAAGATACCGGCCTGCATTGCCGACGGCGGAAAA
>JAJZLA010000202.1 GCA_021803845.1 bacterium
CGTTCCCGCCGAAAAAGGCGTGGGCGGCGAAGTAAGCGGCGCTACTATAAACGAAGGACAGGCAGTTAAAATTAAGGCGTTAAGGGTCGGAAAGGATACCGTGTTGTCCCAGATAGTCAGGTTAGTCGAGGACGCCCAGGCGGACAAGGCTCCTATTCAGCGTATAGCCGACGAAGTAACTAATTATTTCGTTCCAGCGGTTGTGATAATATCCTTGCTCACGTTTACGGTATGGAAATTCATGCTTCATTCGAATTTCTTATTTGCCCTATCCGCCTCCATCGCCGTTTTAGTCATAGCTTGCCCTTGCGCAATGGGACTTGCAACGCCCATGGCTCTTATGGTCGGAAGTTCGATTGGCTTAGAAAAAGGGATACTGATTAAAAAATCGTCGAGCCTCGAAGAAATCGCAAGAATTAATGCCGTAGTTTTCGATAAAACGGGAACTATTACATATGGAAAACCTGAGGTCGCGGATATTATATCTCTTAACGGCCTGCCGAAAAGCGAAATTCTGAAAATTGCCGCATATGCCGAAAGTTTTTCTTCCCACCCCATAGCCGCCGCAATAGTCGATAAATTTAATTCTTTTAACGATAACGATAATTCGCCTTCGGAAAACGGCAATACGCCACAGAATAGCCAAAACATAGAAAATAAGGGATTGCTTCGCTTAGCCCGCAATGATGATATAAAGTCGCCGAATATGCCTGCTCCTGAAAATTTTGAAGAAATCGGCGGATTCGGCATAAAATTAAACTATGAGGGCAAAAAAATAATCATAGGCAAAAAAGAAATATTCAAGGACGTTAAAGGCATAAGTTTCGATATGTCTAAATTTAACGAATTTGAAGAAAAATTTGCAATAGAAGGAAAAACCGTAGTCGGAATATCCGTAGATTCCGATATTGCCGGAATTATTTCTTTATCGGACAGGGTTAAAGAAACGGCAAAACCTGCCGTATCCAAATTAAAATCTATCGGCATTTCGGTATATCTTTTGACAGGCGATAATCGAAATTCGGCGGTAAGCGCCGCCGCCCAAGCAGGAATAGACGAAAAAAACGTTATTGCAAACGTTTTGCCTCAGGATAAACTCGATGAAATAAAAAAACTAAAAAATACGGGTTTAAAAGTAGCGATGGTCGGAGACGGCATAAACGACGCTCCCGCTCTTGCCGCCGCAGACGTAGGAATTGCCATAGGAAGCGGAACGGACGTAGCAAGGGAAACGGGCGACGTAATTTTAGTAAAAAACGATATTAACGACGTATATAAAAGCGTATCTCTCGGCAGAAAAACTTTATTTAAAGTAAAACAGAACCTTTTCTGGGCTTTTTTCTTCAACGGTCTTGGCATACCTTTAGCCGCGGGGGTTTTTTACGGGTTAACGGGATTTTTAATTCCTCCGGCTTTTGCAGGCGCGGCGATGGCGGTTTCCAGCATAACCGTTTCCCTTAATTCTATACTGCTAAGGAGTTTTTCCGCAAAAATGGACAATTTATAAAATTTATACGTAAAACGATAATGCCGATTTGCCGTGCGGTTTCTCGTTTATTAATTTATACGGCGGATATTCAGCCGATAATATTTCTCGTTTATCATGCTGAACTATTATGCCGCCGCCGCTGCTGTCGGTGATTCCGCCTGCGGGATGTTTTATAATCTCTTTTATAGTTTTTTCGCAAAGCCCTGTGCCGTAAGGAGGGTCGATAAAAATATAATCGGGCTTATATTCGCTTAAAATTCCCTTTTCTACGGCTTTTAAAGCGTCTTTTTTTATAATTTTTACTTTTTCTTCGATGCCGAATTGTTTCGACAGTTTAATAATTATGGATATTAATTCGGGTGAAGTTTCGACGAAAATACAGAAAGCCGCTCCCCTAGAAAGAGCCTCGAAACCGACGTTGCCCGTTCCCGCATATAAATCGCAGAAAATCTTTCCTTCTATATCGCTTCCGATTACGTTGAAAAGAACTCCTTTCAAGAAATCGGACGAGGGAGAAACATTTTTAATATCAAATACGTTTGGAATCTTCCTTCCTTTTAATGAACCGGCTATAATACGCATCGATAAAATTTACGCTACTCGCCTAAATCCTCCAGCTTTTTTTTGTCGAGTATAATTATATCCCTTTTGTCCAATTTTATAATATTTTGCGACGCAAAATCCTTTAGCGCGCGGGAAACCACTTCCCTTGCCGTTCCGGCAATATCGGCAATTATTTTCTGGCTCAGTTTCCTGCCCTCGAATAAAAGCAGTATTTTAGCGATTCTTTCCTGAGTATGTTTCAGCGAAAGGTCCTCTATGGCATTGGTGAGATACCTTAACTTTTCAGCCATGCTTCTTATTATATTTAAAGACACTTCCGGATGTTTGTAAATCAGGGCGACCATGCTTTCGCGGGATAATAAATATAATTTTACGTCGGTAACGGCATCCGCAGAGGCGGGATTAACGTCTTTCGCAAAAACGGTTACGTCGTTAAACGAATCCCCCGGGTAAATAAGTTTAAGAATTTGTTCCCTGCCGTCCTTTGAAGACTTATAAACCTTAACCGTTCCTTCTGCCACAAAATATATGCCTTTTGATTTATCGCCTTCTAAGAAAATATTTTCTCCCGCTTTATGAACCTCCTCCTTAAACATGGCTTTAACATCGTTCAGAATATCGCCGTTTAAAGACTTGAAATAATCCAGCATTTGAATATTTTCCATAACGCAATAATTCCTTTATTTATATATTTTTATATATTATATTATAAAATTATTCAAATATGTAAACTATGTAAAACCGTATTTAAAGATTTCGATATTTATGTTATAATTAAAATAATGATACATATTTTTAAGGAGGTAAAAAATTAAAATGCCTATCAGGGAATACAAATGCAAAGACTGCGGAAATTACATCGAGGTAATTCAGGGTATTAACGAAAAACCGCTTGAAAAATGCGAGAAATGCGGAGGAAAATTAGAAAAACTTATTTCAAATTCAAGTTTCGTCCTAAAAGGCTCCGGCTGGTATAAAACCGATTATTCAAGTTCCGGCGGCGGCGGTAAAGCAAAAAAATCCAAAGAAGAAAGCAAAGCCGCGGCGGCTCCTGCTCCTTCATGCTCCTGCGCAGGCGGCAGTTGCGGACATTAAAATTAAAAACATTGCGAATTTAACCTATGTATGTTTTTGAATTTAAAACAAAAATATCCGGTTTGGATATAAGTTTAGAAATAAATGCCGATGAAAAACATATAGAGGAAATAGAAATAACAAGCGGAACAGGCGGTAAACCTCCGGAATATAAAAAGGAAATGCCGCCTGTTTCCGAAAGAGAATTAAATCTCCTGCCCCATCTTTATAAATTAATAAATCTTTTAGACGACTATTTTTCAAACAAATTAGCGGATTTCAGCGAAGTTCCGGTAAATTATTCTTTATATTCCGTTTTTTCCGCAAATATACTTAAAGCCCTGCAAAACGTAAAATACGGCGAAACCTTATCCTACAAAGAACTTGCGGTTAAAGCGGCATATAACGAAAAATACTCGAGAGCATGCGCAACCGCTTTATCTATTAATAAAACTCCTATTATTCTTCCATGCCACCGGATAATAGCCTCGGGCGGCAAATTAGGAGGCTGGTCGGGCGGCGGCGGAATACAATTCAAAGCGGCGTTGCTGTCTCTCGAAAAAAATATATTATCCTAACGAAAAATTAATAAATAATATATGATAGCATATAAATATGCATAAAATTACGACCCTCTTTCTGGACATAGGCAGTGTTTTACTAACAAACGGCTGGGATACCGCATCCAGAAAACTTGCATCTAAGAAATTTAATATAGATTACGAAGATTTTGCGGAAAGGCACGGTTATTTATCTTCTTTATACGAAGAGGGAAAAATGACTTTAAACGACTATTTAGATAAAGCAATTTTTTACGAAGAACGAAGTTTTTCAAAAACTGATTTTAAAAATTTCATATTCAGCCAATCGGAACCGGTTCCAAAAATGATTGAGCTTTTTAAAAATTTAAAATCGAAATATAAGTTAAAGATTGTTTCCCTGAATAACGAAGGGCTTGAACTCTCAAGATATAGAGTCGAAACTTTTAAATTAAACGATTTATTCGATTTTTTCGTCACGTCTTGTTTTGTAAATATGAGAAAACCTGACGAAAATATTTATAAACTTGCAATGAACCTTGCTTATTCCAAGTGCGAAGAGAGCCTGTTTATAGACGACAGATATTTCAATGTAGAAACCGCCGCCAACTTAGGCATAAACGCATTCCAGCATAAAGATTATAAAACGACCAGAGAAGAATTGGCCCGGTACGGTTTAAAAGCGGATATTTCTTAAAACCGGCATTGCTGTCCCCTCTAAAAAAACAAGCCGGTTTCAGCTTA
>JAJZLA010000203.1 GCA_021803845.1 bacterium
ATAATCCAAAAACCGTCGTCATCGACCCCGTTTTTATTTCGACTTCCGGAAAGAAGCTGACGGCGGAGTCCGGTTATCCGGGTCTTTTAGCTCCGTTGTTGAAATATGCAACTGTAATCACTCCTAATATTAAAGAGGCGGAGCTTATTTCGGGAATGGAAATTAAAAATGTTGAAGGAATGAAGAATTCGGCAAAAATTATAAGAAAAAAATTTCCTGAAATTAAAAATATTTTAATTAAAGGCTCGCATATTATAGAAGAATCGGACTTAAAAAAAATATTTAATATAATACTTGATTCCAACGATAATTTTTTTATATCCGAAACCAAAAGATTAAGTTTCGATAAAGAAATTCACGGAACCGGATGCGCTTTTTCGGCTTGTTTGGCGTCTCTGCTTGCGAAAGGGGCCAAAATAGAATACTCCTTAACGGAAACGGAAAAATTTGTCTCTAAGATTATAAGGGATTTTAGAAAAATATCGGACAATACGCCGGAAAAAAAAATTTACATTACGGGCAATATATAAATAGTAAAGTTATTGCAATGCGCCCTGAAGGATTTTATTAATTATAGGGAAGGGCCTGTATCCGGTGACTTTTTTATAAAGGATAAGTCCCTGATATATAAACAGCGTCGGAGTTCCGCTTACTTTTGCATTCATGCCGGACGATATATTGCTTTCTATAAGCTTCTTCGGCAATCCGCTTTTTACGCATGCCTCTTCTTTCTTAAGGTTTATTGAGCCTTTTGCATGAGTTTTAAGAAAATAGTATAAATCCCCTATAACGCTCCAATCCTTTTGATATTTATAAAGCAGGCTTCTTACCGGCATATATTTTCCCTGGAGGGCTGTGCAGTCTGCATATTCGGCGCTTTTAAAAGCGTACTTATGTATCAGCGTCAGTGGAAAATCCCTGAATTGTATAAAAACCTTCCCGGTTTTGACATAATTTTCGATAATGAGCGGCAGATCGTTTTCTTCGAATTTTCTGCACCAGTAGCATTGGAAATCGGTATATACGATAATAGTAACTGCGGCGTCTGGATTTCCTATCTGCCTGTCGGCGTTGACGGTCTTAACAAAACTGTGGTATGAAATTGCCTCGGCA
The DNA here is from genome assembly GCA_021803845.1 of bacterium. The sequence goes on from JAJZLA010000203.1 coordinate 1,114, forward strand.
TAATTTTGAGCCGAAAAAGCAATTATTGCAAAGACTAAAGATATTAAAAAAAATAGCTTTATAAAACGCATATAAAAATTTTACCATATTGATTAATAAAGTCAACGAAAAAGGTGTCATATAAATTTTCCGCTAAGACGCTTTTTAATTTAATCAGCTTAGAATTTATATTAGGTCATTTATAGCGCTGATTAGTCATTGCGAGCAAAGCAAAGCAATCTAACAATGGAGATTGCTTTGCTTTGCTCGCAATGACAGGATAACGTAATTTAAACTTATTTCTTAGATGCTATCAATAATTATCAGGTGAAATGTTCGAAATGTGTTTTATCCGCTCCGCAGATGGGGCATACCCAGTCGTTAGGTATATCTTCAAAAGGCGTCCCCGCCTCTATCCCGCCAACAGAATCCCCTACTTCGGGATCATAAACATAACCGCAAACATCGCATTGATATTTGGGTAGAGCAAGTTCTTCCGATGCTGCCATTAAATTCCTCCTTGAGCAGTTAAATGCTTAACGAATTAAATTTTTTTAAAATGCGTTTTGTCTAATTTGCAAATCGGGCAAAGCCAGTCGTCAGGTATATCTTCAAAGGGAGTTCCCGGCGGTATTCCTCCTTCGGGGTCTCCTTTTTCAGGGTCATAAATATATGGGCAGGCCTCGCATAAGAATTTATTTTTATTTTCCGCGTCCATAGTTAATTGTTTCTCCTTTAAGCGCCGATATTGATATTTTTGCGTTGTTCCGGCTTTTTATTTAATTATACCAAATTTATTATTTTTTTAAAGTCGTATAATTGATATAATTAAATGAATTATTTTTAAGTTAAATTAAAAAGGAAACGGGATAGTATGGATATATTTAAAAAAAAGATTGTTTCGTTTATAAAGTCGGTAATTAAAGAGAAAAAAAATGTAGATATATCCGACGAAGAATCCGAAAAACTTATAAAAAACCCGCCGGACGTTTCTTTTGGAGACTATTCACTCGCGGCGTATTATCTGCCGAAATACGGTTTTAAAGGAAAACCGGAAGATATAGCCGAAGAAATTTTTAATTTTTTTGCACCTGGTTTCGCGGACATAGAAGAACTTTTCGATAAAATAGAAATAAAAGGTGCTTACGTTAATTTTTTCGTAAATAAAGAAAAATTTGCTTCCTTTGTAGTCCGTGACGTTACTGATTCTGCCGGCGATTACGGCAGAGGCACTCCCGAAAAGCCCCTGAAAGTTATAATAGATTTTTCCTCCCCTAATATCGCAAAACCGTTCGGCGTAGGGCATCTGCGTTCCACCGTTATAGGAATGAGTCTGTCCAAAATTTATGAATTTTGCGGACATAACGCCATAAAAATAAATTATCTCGGAGATTTCGGAACGCAGTTCGGAAAACTTATAACCGCATTTTGCCGCTACGGCGATATCGATTTTTCCGAATTCGAAAAAGACCCTGTAAAAATTTTATATGGACTTTACGTCAGAATACACAAAGATGAACAAACCGATACGATGGTGGAAGAAGAAGCTAAAAACAGGTTTAAAACGCTGGAAGACTTTATATCGGTAAATAAGCGCAGTTTCGAGGAGTATCTCGGCAGTGTAAATAGTGTAAACAATATAAACGGCAAAAATATTGAAGACGGTTCCGTAGAGGAAGCCGATGCCGCTTATGTGTCGGGAGATATTAAGCTATCCGGAGAAAATAAAAATTTTTTTTGCGGAACGCCGGAGGGGCAGTATAATTTATGGAAACTCTTCAGGAAACTAAGCATAGACGAATTTAAAAGGATTTATGAATCTATCGGCATAGAGTTTGACGCATATGAAGGCGAGGCTTACAGCGCAGAATTTTCAAAAGATATTAAAGAAATCTTGCTGGAAAGCGGTATAGCCGAAATAAGCGAAGGGGCGGTAATAGTGAACGTTAAAGGCGTCAAAGCTCCCGCTTTGATTGCTAAAAGCGACGGGACTTCCCTCTATCTTTCTAGGGACATAGTCACTGCCGTATCGAGAATGGCAAAATATAATTTCGACAAAATGATTTACGTAGTCGGCTCCGAACAGGCGCTTCATTTCAGCCAGCTTTTCGGCATATTCGGCAAATTAAAGGAAAATATCCAAAAAATAGAAGATAACCCGAATTTTAAAAATTATGCTTCCATTATAGACGGCAGGCTCGTTCACGTTAAATTCGGAAGAATTATAGGCATGTCCACGAGAAAAGGCAATTTAGTTTTTCTGGAAGACTATATAGAAGAAGCGCGCCTTAAAGCTCAAGAAAAACTTGAAGAAAGACTGAAAATTTTAGAAGATAATCTTTCCGCCGAAATTAACGATGCAGCCAAAAAACTGACTGAAGGAATGGAAGGAATAAAAGCGGCAAAGGAAAACGTTGAAAAACAAAGTTTAATTCATGAACGAACCGAAAGCGAAAATAAGCAGATATATCTAACGTCTTTAAAAGTAGGCATAGGAGCAGTTATTTTTAATGATTTAAAAACCAGGCGGACTACGGACGTAAATTTTAACTGGGATAACGTATTGTCTTTCGAAGGTCAGACTGGACCTTATCTTCAATATACCGTTTCAAGAATAAACAGTCTTTTAAAAAGACTTAGCGGAAATGAAAAGGATTTAAAAAACGCTGCTCAAAGTTTTTCGTTTTCAAAAAGCGATACCGATTTTGACGATATTTTTTTGATAGCCAAACAAATTTATGGATTTAAGACGGCTCTTCATTCGGCGGTCGAGCAAAACGAGCCGTCGGTATTAAGTTCATTTGCTTTAGACCTTGCTTCGCATTTTAACAAATATTATCAAAATTACAGGCTTATAGGAAAAGCGCAGGAATATGTAGAACCTCGTTTTTTTATGCTGTCGTCGGTAAGAACGGTATTAATCCGGATTTTAAATCTATTGTGCGTTCCGGTTCTTGAAAGAATGTAGCCCGTTATTTTATAATCTAAAAATAAAAAAATGAGCCTCGAGATAAATAATTTAACCGTGGAATTATGCGCGGACAAGCAAAACGATAAGCGTATTAACGTAGCCGATTCTTTATTTTTAAACGTCGATGAGGGCGAGGTCGTTTCTATAGTAGGGGAATCAGGCAGCGGCAAATCTTTTTTGGGATTGTCGATTTTAAGGCTGAATCCGCCCCGCATTTCTAATATTGCGTCCGGAGAGATTAAAATAAAATGCAAATCGCAGGATAAGGAAATAGATATTCTGAAGCTGAAGCCGGATGAGCTCGTAGGAGTCAGGGGGAGATTGATATCTATGATATTTCA
>JAJZLA010000204.1 GCA_021803845.1 bacterium
CTCCCATAAATCCCGCAATTATTGCACAAAGATTCGGCAGGAAATGGATTGGGATAGAAAAAGAAAAAAAATACGTCGAAATTGCAGAAAAGCGGCTATTTATTAAAAAATAAAATTGAAAAGAGGCTATCAAATGAAAAGTACTGTCAAAAAAAGATTTTCGGAAGCAAGAGCGTTATTAGAACTTACTTCTAATAATGAAGAGATTTTAAGTACAGTTGAAAATATATCAAAAACCATTATTTCAGCTTACGATAAAGGCGGAAAGGTTTTTATCGCCGGAAACGGCGGGTCGGCGGCAGACGCACAGCATATCGCGGCAGAGCTTGTTTCGAGGTTTTACAAAGAAAGAAAGGCTCTTGCTGCGGAAAGCCTTACGGTTAATACGTCAAATCTCACGGCTATAGCCAACGATTACGATTTTTCGGTTGTTTTTTCGCGCCAGCTCGAAGCAAACGCACGCAAAGGCGACGTCTTCTGGGGAATATCGACTTCCGGCAACTCCAAAAATATTCTATCGGCAATTAATACGGCTAAAAATATAGGCATGCAAATAATCGGTTTTACCGGCGGAAACGGCGGAAAAATGGCCGAACCCGGAATGTGCGGCCATCTTATTAAAATTCCGTCTAAAGATACGCCCAGAATCCAGGAAAACCACATTTTAATTGCCCATATAATATGCGAATTGGTCGAAAACAGCCTTTTTTAAAAAATTAAAACAACAAAATTAGGCATGCTGGCTGTCCGCAAAACTTCTTGCGTCGAACAGAGACGAATAAAGCTTCATCGCATACATATCCGTCATGCCGCTGATATAATCTGCGCACATTACTTGAAAAGCGGGATTGCCGCTGCCGTCCTTTCCGAAAGAATCGTAAAATCCGAACTCGTAAAGTTCCTGAAAGTCGTCGGGATAAAGTTTGATATTATTAATATCGGAAAAAACGGAAAAAAGCTTTCTTACGATATTTTCCGCCTTATACCTGTTTAGAAGAATTTCCCTGTTTTCCATAACGAGCCTGTAAGAAATCTGCTTGAGGGCGCTTATTTCCAAATCGACTCCGTTTTTCCATATCAAGCCGAATTTATATGAATCGTCGTTATAATCCAAAGGCATATCGAGTAAAAAATTATCCGATTTAGATTTTAATTTTTTAACTGCGTCTTTTCTTTCTTCTAAATCTATATTTAAAATAAACTTTGAAATATAGTTGGAAAAAAACTCTTTAAGGTCGGTCTTGACTTTGATGTGATGCATAGTCCGGTCTTTTGATTCGTATTTATCGGCTGTTTCGCCATACATAATATCATCTTTGCCGGAATCCGTCCGTCTTTCAAATCCGTCGTTTACCGGAATATTAAAAATATTCCTTAATTTAAAAAAGAAATCGTCGACCCGTTCGGTCATGCTATTGATAGTATCGATTGAATCTTTAGCAAACCGCCTGCTTTCTTTAAGATATTTGTTTACTTTAAAGCGGCCGCCTATGTCTATCAGCTTAGACTCTACCCCATCTTCTATGTCGTGCGTGGCGTATGCGATATCGTCTGCGGCGTTTAATATCTGGCATTCCAAACACCTTGAAAATTCAAAAAATTTATTTTTGGAGGTTTTATTTTTTTTATCGTTAAAAAATGCTGAATATTTATTTAAGTAATTTATAAAATCTATTCCGTGAAGTTTTTCGAGTATAAATATATCGCCGTCGTAAATAAAATGCTTTTCTTTATCGGACAGGGAATACGGCATCTTATATTTTAAAATTCCGTCCATGGTCTTAAGAGAAGGATTAATCCCGTATATTTTATTGTTTTTGGAGTCGTAAAATTTTTTTTCCAAGAAATTAAGAATCCTTATGTTTTGGGCATTAGCCTCGAATCCAAGTTTCCCGTCCGTAGCTTTCTTTAATTCCTCGTTTATAATATATTCGCCGAGGTGGCCGAAAGGCGGGTGTCCTATATCGTGAGCTAAAGAAACGGCTTCGATAAGGTCTAAATCTATACTTAAGCCGTATTTTTTATTCAAAATAGACGTTAATGCTCTTGCTATTTGCGATACTTCGAGAGAATGGGTAAGTCTCGTCCTGTAATAATCCAGGGTAAAAACTCCGAAAACCTGGGTTTTATTCCTCATCCTCCTGAATGCGCTGGAATGAATTATTCTGTCCCTGTCTATTTGAAAAGGCGACCTTACCCCTTTTTCCTTTTTTTCCTTATCGGCATATCCGTAATCAAATACTCTTTCTTCTATTGTCCTTTCTTCTGACATCAAGCGCCGCCTCCGCTAAAAATTAAAATTGCTATAATAAATAAATCAATCCGGCAGACTGTTTTACCGGCATTTTTTAATCTTGCATTTATATTTAATTAAATATATACTATTCACACATTTTTGACAAATAATATCGGAGGAACAGCTTATGAAAAATACTGATAAAGAAAATAAAGACGAACACTCATTTTCAAAAGCAGAAATAGAATCGGCAAAAAAAGTACTAATAAAAATGAAAAAAGATATTTTTAAGGAAATAGACGCCGGCATCAAAGAAGGTTCGTCTAAAGATTCAACGGAATACCGCGGCGACAATTACGACATCGCTTCCAGCGAAAGAGACCGCGAACTTATGTATATGCTTGGGGACAGAGAAAGAAAAAAAGTGAGGGAAATAGACAATGCGCTTTTGAAAATTAAAGAAGGGACTTACGGAGTTTGCGACGAATGCGGAGAACCGATTTCTAAAAAAAGATTAAAAATCATACCTTATTCCAACTTATGCATAAACTGCCAGTCTAAGGCGGAAGAAGAAGAAAGGAAACGGTTGAACGAAGATTATATCGACCACTTAAATACGCTTTCTTTAATAAACGACGACGACACGTTTAAAGATTCCGACGAGTAGATGTTAAAAAAGACATAGATTCAAGAAGAGATTTAGAATAAGGATGCGACGGATTTTTAAAAAAATCGTCCGTTTCGGCAATCTCCATTATTTTTCCGCCGTACATAACGCATACTCTATCTGCAAGGTGCCTGACCAATTTTAAATCGTGGGTAATAAATATATAGCTCATGCCGGTTTCGTTTTTTAAATCCATCAGCAGATTTAAAATCTGGGCGGAAACTGAAACGTCAAGGGCGGAAACAGGCTCGTCGAGTATAAGCAGTTCGGGGCGAACCGACAGGCATCTTGCTATTCCCACCCTCTGCCTCTGTCCGCCGGAAAGCATATGCGGATAGTTTAAAGCCGCCGTTTCAGGCAATCCGACTACTTTAAGCTGTTCTGCGGCAAATTCCATTCTGTCTTTCTTTTTGTTCTTTATAATACCGTTTCTGACCGCAGGATAAGATATTATTTTATATATCTTCTTTTTTGGATTTAATGACGAATAGGGATCTTGAAAAAGTATCTGTATCTTTTTCCTGAAATCTTCTTTTTTATTTTTATAATCCAGAAGTTCGTTTTTAAAATATATCTCCCCTGAAGTTTTTTCCGTCAGGCCTAAAATCAACTTGGAAAGGGTCGATTTTCCGCATCCCGTTTCCCCTACTACTGCAAATATTTCATTTTTATACACGTCGAAAGAAACGCCGTCAACCGCTTTTATCACGTTCTTTTTTATATCGAATAACGTTTTATAATACTTATAATGCTTAGAAACGTCGGAAACCGATAAAATTACGTTATTTTCCATATTTTTTTTCATTTTGCGCCGTCGGAATTAAATTTTATACATCTTACGTCGCGCCCGTATTTTACTCCATTTTCTGAATCCCTAAAATTTCTCAAAGCTATATCGTTTAGACAGCCGTCGTCTCTCTTAAAACATCTGGAATAAAATCTGCACTTCCCTTTCTTGAAATCGTCTTTAGTCAAATAACCGCTTATATTAAAAAGTTTCTGCTTCGGAACATAATCCGGAGAAAGAGACGGAATACTTTTAATTAAAGAAATACTATAAGGATGGGCGGGATTGTTTATTATATTTTCGGTATTGCCCGATTCCATTATCTGCCCTGCATAAAATACGTAAGTCCTGTCCGAAATGCTTCTTGCGACGGTAAGGTCGTGCGTTATAAAAATAATCCCTACATTAGATTTTTCTTTTATTTCTTTAATTAATTTTAAAACCTGAAGCGACGTCGTAACGTCTAAAGCCGTCGTGGGCTCGTCGGCTATCAAAAAACACGGATTAAGCACCATAGCCATAGCTATCATAACTCTCTGGCGCATGCCGCCGGAAAGTTCGTACGGATAAGAATTAAATCTTGCAAGTCCGTCTATATTCATATAATTCAAATATTTAACGGCGATATTTTTTGCTTCTTTTTTTGAAATTTTTTTATGGACTAAAATTGCTTCGGTTATCTGCTCCCCTATTTTCATTACGGGATT
>JAJZLA010000205.1 GCA_021803845.1 bacterium
ATTACGCATGCAAAAAACGATATAAACCCCGAAGACGTTTTTAACCTTGCCCTTATGCAGATTGTTAAAAATAAACTGCATTATTCTTTTAAAGAACAGGGAATTAAATTTTCTGACCTTAAAAAAAGAGTTATCGCAAACGCAAAAAAAGGAAGTTTTTCCGTAGCCGTCTGTAAACATTTAGACTCTATCCATTTTTATCCGTTATATAAAAGAAAAATATCCAAAAATGAATTTGCTTCGGAAATATTTAAGTTCTGCTGGATTAGCGTGCTTTCAAAAAATAGCGTAAAAATTGATAAAAATAATGTTTTGAGATATACGAACAAATATTATAAAATAGACGAAAGCGTTTTTAACTCTTTAATGAATGAAATTTCTTTTATAAAAGACGTTTTTGAAAACGCCGGTAAATCATTTAGTAAAGAAGATAAAAAAGATGAAACCAATGTTTTATATTTTGATAAATTTAAAGACGAAGTGAAATCGTTAGGTTTAAACTACGGCTATCTTAAACTTGCCTGCGATTATTTTATAGACGGATTAAATTCTTCCGGAATGCAGAAAAGCTTTGACGATATAATTTTGCTTTTAGATAACGCCGTTAAAATTTTAGAAATGTTTTAAAAAAAATTAATATAAATATATGAATAATTCAAATATGAGCCGTAACGATTTAAATTTCGAGTTAGTTAATATCAAAATTGCCTGCGCTCCCTCTTTTAAGATTAACGGAATAACCGTACATTCCGTTTACGACCCCGTTTCAGAAGCGCAGAAATGGGCGGCTCAGATCACGGACAGGATTAATTCGGAGGGAATACCCGATAAAATTATAATTTTTGGTTTTGGAGCGGGTTATCACGTAAAAGCTTTAACCGATTTATTAAAAAAAGATGAAAAAGAAATAAAAATAGAAGTAGTAGAGCCCTCTAAAGAATCTTTTGAATTTATAAAAAATAATTTTGACGTTGCCGAATTGCAGTCTAATTCTAATATAAATGTTATTATTACGGTCTTAGACCGTATAAGCGAAAACCAATATTTAGACGCTTCGGCCGTTTCCCAAAAACTTGAACTCGATAAAGGAGCTATATTATTTTGCGAACTGCCGTCGTATAAAAAAATATTTCCCGAAGAATATGCCCTGATACATAAACTTCACGGAATTAACCAGTTCTTTACGCCGTCTTCTTTTAAGGTTTTGGTCGTCCAGCCTATGTACGGCGGTTCTTCTACAATCGGAAATTATTTGTATTCGGCTCTTTTAAATCTTGGTTACGACGCAAAAATACTCGACTTTTCAAAATTTTACGACGCTTATAAATATATCGGCGAATTTACACCCAACGAAGACCATGTAAATTCTTTGAGGCAAAGTCTTGTAAACCTTATGTCCGAAGCTCTTCTTTCTTCGGTTTTTAATGAACAGCCGGATTTAGTTATTTTTATGGCTCAGTCTCCTTCAAGCGAAAGAACCTTTCTTAAACTAAAGGGTATGGGGATTAAAACGGCATACTGGTTCGTAGAAGATTTCAGGACGCTTACATACTGGAATACCATAGTAAAAAACGTCGATTATTTCTTTACTATACAGAAAGACGATTTTTTTTCCGAACTTAAAAATATCGGGGCGGACAACTATCATTATCTTCCTTTAGCCTGCCTTCCAAATTTTCATAAAAAAATTACCGAAATTAACGAAGAAGACAGGATAAAATACGGTTCAGACGTAAGTTTTGCCGGCATGGGTTATTACAACAGAAAAAACGTGTTTGCGCAGCTTGTCGATTTTGATTTTAAAATATGGGGAAGCGAGTGGTACGTCGGTCAGCCTTTAAGTTTGTTGATACAGGACGGCGGCAAAAGGTTTTCCGAAGAAGAAGCGGTTAAGATATATAATTATTCCAAAATAAACATAAACCTTCATTCTTCAATGTGGCACTGGGATATAAATCCAAACGGAGATTTTTTAAATCCCAGGGTTTACGAAATTTTAGCCTGCGAAGGTTTTCAGTTAGTGGACAGGCGCAAGTATATGGATGGAGTTTTTGAAGACGGAAAAGATTTGGTTGTTTTTGATACGGTGGACGACTTAAGAAAAAAAATTAAATACTATCTTGCAAACGAAGAGGAAAGGCTAGCCATTGCCGCACACGGCAGGGAAACCGTCGTTAAAAATCATACTTACGAACGCCGCGTCCGCGAGATGATGAATATAATACTTTTGGATTCATACGAGCAGATAAAATCTAAACTTGAAACCAGAAAGCAAAATATTTCCGAGCTTTTAAGAGAAACCGAAGGAAACAAAGAACTTCACGACCTTATTATGCAGTTTTCCGACAAGAAATCGCTTTCCATAAGAGATATGGCCGAGCGCATAAAGAGTGGAAAGGGGAGGCTGTCGAAGTCGGAAGCTATGATTTTAATGTTATGGGCGATAAAATCGAAATTAGTCAAACTAGAAGGGCTGTAATCCGGCGATGAAAAATATAATCATACTGAATCTTACCCGCATGGGCGACCTTATTCAGTCCACAGCTCTTTTTAAAAAAATTAAATTAATCTATCCTGAAAGCCGCGTTAAACTTTTAATTTCTAAAGAATTTGCGGACATTGCCCCTTTTCTTCCTTATGTCGATGAAATTAAACCTATAGACGTTACCGAGCTATCTGAGATTTTAAAGGCAAACAATTTCGACTTAACTATAGATGTTTTGAAAGCTTTAGGCGACATGTTCGACGGTATCTTGCAAGTAAATTACGACCTTGCGGTAAATCTTTCCCACGATGAATTTAGTGTTTATTTCCTTTATATGTTAAATTCGTTAAAAAATATAGGCATTTCTGTAAACCGCGAAGGAACTATAATATCTAACGACGAAATGATAGCATATATATTTTCTGCCGTTAAAAACAGAAAAGTAAGCGTTTTAAATCTCGTAGATCTATACGAAAGAACTATAAAATCGAATAAAACCCAATATAAACAACACGTCAATAAAATTTATTTAGATACAAAAAAAATCGATGAAGAACATAATGGAAATAATGAGTTTGAAGTTTTAAAAAAATACGGCATAGAAGAAAGCGATAATATCGTTTCTTTTGCCATAGGAGCATCGACGGAACTTAAAAAATGGCGTTACGATTATTTTGCGGAACTTGCCAAAATGCTTTTAAACGGCGATACTAAAACTAAAGTCGTTTTGCTTGGAGCAAATTACGACGTTAAAGCAGGCGGTTTTATAGAAAGCATAGTCGCAAACGAAAGGCTTATCAATCTTACCGGTAAAACCTCCGTTTCCGACCTTGTTTACGTCGTTCGGCGGTCAAATCTTCTGATAACTCACGATACCGGAACAATGCATATAGGAGTTGCCGTAGGAACTAAATTAATCGTTATTTATACCGGAAACGTCGGTTTTTTGGAAACCGGACCATATGCCGAAAACCAACTACTTATAGCGCCGGATATAGGATGTTTTCCATGCGATTTTAATTTAAAATGTTTAAATCCGGTTTGTCAGGGATTAATTAAACCGGAATATATTTACGATATGTCGCTTATGTTTCTCGAAAAAGAAAACGGCTATGTCCAAAAACTGTCCGATTATAAGAATAGCGGCATTATTCCTTATCTGTCCCGTTTTGATTCTAAAAAATTTATCGATTATCTGCCGGCGGTAAAAATTAAGTTAAATTTTAAAGATTTAAAACTGAAAATACTAAAATTATCTCTAGAACATTATTACGAAGGAGATTTTTGGAAGATAGACGAAAACGAAATTCAACTTTTTCTTGACTGTTTTGAGGGCATAGAATATAATCTTAGCTTAGATATAGAGGAAGAATTAAAGTCGGTTGAAAACCTTATAGTTTTATGCAAAAGAGGTATGTCGGAGACTAAAAAAATGATAAATCTGGCTCTTAAAGACCCGTTTAATACTGAAAAAATAGAGGAATATACCGGCAATATAAAATCTATAGATTTTGAATTAAAATATATCTCTTCGGTTTACGACGACTTATCTCTGTTCAACCAGATTCACGTCATAAATCAAAACAGTTCCGTCAGTTACGATTTGTTCGGTCTTGCTTTAGATTCTCTTAAAAATTATTCGAGGTATAAGCTTCAATTAAATATATTTAAAAAGGTTTCGTTAATATTTTTAGATAAAATTAAAAATTTATAAACATCATATAACCACATAGCGGAGGAATTAGCATGAAACTATATATCGACGGGAATTTAACTGATTCCGTTTTAAGCGCCGGCAGTATGTACGACATTTTATACGGCGGCAGCATAAAAAGTTTTATTCCGGAAGGCAAAGTAATAAAAAGCATAGCAATAAACGGGACTCAATA
>JAJZLA010000206.1 GCA_021803845.1 bacterium
CGTTTGTTTTTTTCTAGTAGCAGAATTATTCGTAGAAACGCCTATTCTTAATCTGGAAATTTTTAAGAATTATAATTTCGTTATAGCATTTATAGTCAATATGGTTAGGGCGGTAGGAATTTTCGGAGCTATGTTTCTTCTTCCTCTTTTCATAGAAAACGTCCTTAATTACGATGCTATGAACGCAGGAATTTTAATGGCTCCAACCGCCGTAGCGGTGGCGCTGGTATCGCCTTTTTCCGGAAAAATATCCGACAGGATAGGACCCAGATATCCCCTTTTTGCCGGACTGCTAATAGTCGCGGCGTCTATGTTCATGTTCGATAATCTTTCTTTAAATACAAGCGTTTACGATATAGTAGTAAATCAGTTGATAAGAGGCATAGGTATAGGGCTTCTTAATGCGCCGGTAATGAGCGCCGCCCTGAATTCGGTAAAAAGGGATATGCTTCCCGAAGCCTCCGGTTTGATTCCGGTATCGCTTCAGATAGGGGCTTCGTTCGGGATAGCTTTTATAGGCAATGAACTTGTCGTAAGGCAGGTTTATCACTTAAACCAGTATGCAAGAGATATTAAATATAATTCTTACGCATATCACGGCGTAATAAATTTCATAAACGGCGATTTGATGAGCAAAGCCGCCTCATATTTAAGGCCGGGAACTATTTTCCCCAGTCCTGCCTTAGGTTTTTTTGACGAAATCGTGCAAATGCAGGCTTCAGTAGCTTCTTACGGCGATTCCTTCGCTATACTCGGTTATATAACGCTTGTCGGAGCGGCGGTTGCCTTTTTTATTAAAAATAAAAGACATAACAGATAGAATAAGGTATATTATTATAATTAACTATGAATAAAGATACGGGCGAAAAAGATTTGAATAAGGTAATTTTGACCGTTTCGGAATTCTCGCGCATTCTAAAAGCGGCGATAGAAAATGCTTTTTACTCCGTAAGGGTTAAAGGCGAAATATCCGGGTTAAAAACAAATTATTCTTCAGGATATTATTTTGACCTTAAAGACGAATCCTCAAAATTAAAATGCATAATATTTAAGGGCGACTTAAGTAAAGTAAAATTCGATATAAAAGACGGATTGTCCGTAACCGTTTACGGTAGAATAAATTTATACGAGCCGAGGGGCGAATACAGCTTTATAGTATCGGAAATAGAACCTCTGGGCTTCGGCGAACTTTATATATTATTCGAGAGGCTGAAAGAAAAACTCAGGCGGGAAGGCTTATTCGACGAATCGCGCAAAAGGGCTATACCTTTTCTGCCTGAAACTATAGGCATAGTTACCTCTAAAAGCGGCGCGGTTTTGCATGATATCGTTAAGATATTAAAAACAAGATTTGAAAATATATCTGTAATTTTTGCAAATGCAAGCGTTCAGGGGCAAAACAGCGCGTCCGAAATTGCGCATGCCGTTGAACTTTTAAACTTATACTCCGCGGCCCGGAAAAAAATAGACGTAATTATAGTCGGGAGAGGCGGGGGCAGTATAGAGGATTTATGGGCTTTTAACGAAGAAATTACCGCAAGGGCCATTTATAATTCGTCTATTCCGGTAATCAGCGCCGTAGGCCACGAAACGGATTTTACCATCGCCGACTTTGTTGCAGACAAAAGGGCTTCTACGCCGTCAAATGCCGCCGAAATGGTTGTTCCGGTAAAATCGGAATTAGTAAAACATTCGGAAAACTTAAAAAACAGGTTGAAAATAGGCGCCCTTAATTTAATTTCAAACAGAAAAGCCGAATTGTCTAATTTAATTAAAAATATAGAAAAAGTTTCTCCGAAAAGAATTATTCAAAATAAAAGAATCAGGGTTTACGACCTCGCCGAAAGCCTTCAAAATTCAGCCGAAGGGCGGATAAATTTATTAAAGCTGAATGTTTCCCATCTTTATAAAAGACTTTTGCTGAAAAGCCCGTTAAACGTCTTTAAAGAGCGTAAATTATATATAAACGGACTGTCCGGCAGGCTTAGAAGGGCGGCCGAAATAACTATCGCTAATTATAAAAGCAGAGTCGGAACCGAATGCAAGGCATTGAATTCATTAAGCCCGTATAACGTTCTTAAAAGGGGTTACGGCATAGTTTTTTCCGAAGAAAAAAAGGTTGTTTCATCGGTCATGCAGGTTAAAGAAAACGAAATTATCAGAATAGTTTTAAACGACGGCGGCTTATCGGCAAAAGTCCTGGAAGCCGAACCGGATGTCCAACTCCGGACAGGGAAATAAACCGTAATCTTTGATATGTTATCTTTTTCCTAGATTCCGGCTTTCGCCTGAATGACGCCAGTTGGGTTAAAAGTTTAAATTAAGATATTGTCATTCCTGCGAAAGCAGGAATCCAGAATATAGGTAAAAAAGAAACATTTAAATATTTTATATTGCAGAATTAAGTGAAAACTGGGTTCTTAACGGTTTTTTTCTTTTTTATAAGGTGAATCGAAGACTTTTTTAAAGATACGTTAACGGTTTTTCCTTCGAAAAGGTTCATAACTTCATAAGCATGAAAAGGTATTAAAACTTTAAGTTCCAGATTTTCCTCCGATTTTATAGATATTTCCATCATCCTCGAAGTAAAAATAGACGAAATAATTTTTCCGGAAAAACGGTTTTCCCTTACCGGTTTAGAAACATCTCTGTCTTCTCTTAATATTATTATCTCTTCCGGTCTTACGGCTAAAAAAACCTGTTCGCCCGCCTCGAAATTTCCCTGAAAATCCGCTTCTATGATAACGCCCGCTTCCTTATCGCCGTTTCTATCCTTAACCTTAATTTTTATTGTATTATTGCGGCGGTCCGTTTCCGATATAATCCCGTTTAATATATTTTCAGTTCCGAGAAGAAAAGCCGTATCTATTGAGGATGGTTTTTTTAAAACTTCTTTCGGATGCCCGGAATCCTGAATTTTGCCGTCATTTAAAATAAACATTTTATCGGATAGATTAACGACGTCTTCGATGTCGTGGGTTACTAATAATATTGAAATTTTGAGTTCGCGGTTGATATCTTTAATTAGCTTTCTGACCTTTGTTTTTGAAATAATGTCTAGATTGGAAAAAGGTTCATCCATAAGTATAATTTCAGGGTTGACGATTAAAGCCCTTGCCAAAGAAACTCTTTGAGCCTGCCCCATGCTTATTTCGCCTGGATATCTTTTTTCTAGCCCCGTTATTCCCAGCAGTTCCATTATTTCTTTCGGAGAATAAAATAATTTTTTATTTTTTCCGTTGTAGTTATCTGAGTTTCTTTTGCTGAGGTTTAATTTTAAGCCGAATTCTATATTTTCTATTACATTCATATTAGGAAACAGAAGCGGTTCGTCCATTACGAGCGGCGTGCGCCTTTCGCAGGATTCAAGATTATTTATATTTTTTCCGTTAAGAATAACGTCCCCGCCGTCCTGCTTTAATATTCCGCAGATAATTTTCAATACGGTGCTTTTGCCCTCTCCGGAATAACCGAAAATGGATGAAATTTCCCCGCTTTCAATTTCCAAATTTATAACGTCCAGAACTTTCTTATTCGAAAAACTTTTACTTATATTTTTAATTTCCAGAAGTTTCATATTTCATATCAGTTAATTTTTTATATAATTTTTGTTTTTATTTTATAGCTGAAGTATTTAAAAATTCCAAGAAAAAAGAGCGATATAAGCATTAATATGCCGGCAATAGTAACTGCGGCTGGATAGTTGCCGTAGCTTGTTTTAACGAAGACTTCTATAGGAGCGGTTTCGGTTATTTTAGGAATAACGCCCGAAACCATCTGTGTTGCGGCATACTCGCCGATAGACCTTGACCAGCTCATTGCAAGTCCTGCGATAATTCCGTTATAAGAAACCGGAATTATAATTCTGAAAAGAACGTCGAAAGAAGATGCGCCCAGCGTTTTGCTCAAATCCAGCATTTTTCTGTTTATGGAATCGAACGACGTTTTTACTATATTTACAAAAAACGGAAAAGATATAATAAGCTGGACAAGAACGATGCCCTGAGGCGTGAATACGAATTTTATTCCGTTATCTATAAGAAATTTTCCTACCGGATTAAGCGAACCCATAGTTATTAGAACCGCAAAACCTATGACTAGCGGGGAGGTAGTAAGAGGGAACGTCGAAATTATATCTAATAAAAACGAAATTTTGCTTTCTTTAAACGACAACACGTAGGCTATAGGAATTCCTATTATTAAATTTATGGATATTACTATGAAAGAAAGTTTAAAACTTAAAAAAATAGAATTCCAGAGACCGGCATCTTTTAGTTCTTTTGCAAAAAGATGAACGGAGGTCTGGAAAAATATGCCGGAAAGAAGAATTATCAGCGTTGCAAAAAATAAGAACGAAATAATATAAAGATATC
>JAJZLA010000207.1 GCA_021803845.1 bacterium
GTTTCAATTTATTTCAAATATTTTATACAAATATTTTTTTTAACGCAGCAGGATAAATTCTATGTTCGATATCGTGAATTTTTAGCTCTAAAGATTCAACGGTATCGGTTTCTTCGATCTTAACGACTTCCTGGCAGATAATAGGACCTGCATCTACTTCGGGAGTAACGTAATGCACGGTAACACCCGTATATTTTACTCCGTAATCGAATGCGCTTTTTATAGCATCTTTTCCTTTAAAAGCAGGCAGCAGGGAAGGATGTATATTTATTATTTTCTTATGAAATTTAGAAACGAATTCTTTGGATAATATTCTCATAAAACCTGCAAGAATTATACAGTTTATATTAAATCTTTTTATAATGCTTTCAAGCTCTTTTTCAAAATTTCCCCTTTCCGAAACCGAAACGTAAGGAAGAAAAAAAACGGGAATATCGGGAGCGGCAAGCCTGACTTTTTCAATAACCGGCGCATTTTTTATATTTGAAACGACCGCCGATATATTTATACCGCATACGGCATTTTTATGCTCTTTGGTATCGATGTGAAATACATGTATTAAATTTAAAGCGTTAGAACCGTTTCCGGAAGCTAAAATTATGCAATTTATTTTCTTTTGCATTATTTATTTACACTATTTTATTATTGCGGTTTATTATATTTAGATGTTATTGTAAGAAATTTGAACTTAGAACATTAAGTTATTTTATATTGACCGACGGTTGGCCGTTACGGTTTTTATTGCTAAATATAGAGCCTATATTGAATGAATTAAATTTTTTGCCGCCCGAATAAAAAACCTCGTTATTAATGAACTTTACGATGTCTTGGATTTCTTTTGCTTCTGCGATTATAATCATGCCTATACCGGCATTGAAAACCCTGTAAAACTCGTCGCCGCTTATGCCGCCTTTTTCTTTTAATATTTTAAAAAGTTCCGGAACTTCCCATGAATTTCCGTCTATTTCGGCAGAAACGGTTTCAGGAAGTATCCTTACTAAATTTTCCGTTATGCCGCCTCCCGTTATGTGTGCAATTCCTTTAATTTTAAATTTTCCTTTAAGCGCGCTTATCAGTTCCGAATAAATAATAGTCGGCTCTAACAGAACGTCTTTAACGGTTTTTCCGTTGCCGAGCAGGGGATCGTTTATGCCTAAACCCATCATCTCGAATACTATCTTTCTGGCAAGCGAGTAACCGTTGGAATGCAGTCCGCTTGAAGCTATGCCTATAACGCCGTCGCCTTCTTTAATTTCTTTTCCGTCTATAATTTCGTCTTTTTCGACTATCCCCACCGCAAAACCGGCCAAATCGTATTCGCCCGACTGATAAAAAGACGGCATTTCAGCCATTTCGCCGCCAAGAAGAGAGCATTTAGCCTCTTTGCACCCTGTCGCTATGCCGGATACTATTTCTTTAATAATTTCCGTATTTAAATTTGAAGTAGATATATAATCTAAGAAAAAAAGCGGTTTTGCTCCAAGACAAGCGATATCGTTTACGCTCATAGCGACTAAATCTATGCCTATGGTATCGTGTTTATTTGCCGCAAAAGCTATTTTAAGTTTCGTACCTACGCCGTCCGTTCCCGAAACTAAAACCGGATGCTTATAATTAAATTCCCTAAGCGAAAAAAGCGAGCCGAATAACCCGAAATTATCTATTACGCCTTTAGTATATGTGCTTTTTACTATTGAAGTTATATCGTTAACGGCTTTTTTTCCCGCTTCTATATCAACGCCTGCTTTTTTATAATCCATAGTCGTATGATTTTATAATTTTTTATAAATTTTGTAAAGCGTCTAAAAGCATTTACTATAAGACATCTTTAAAAAAAGAAAAACTATAATTTTTTTTGAATAAATTCACGTTTTCTGATAAACTTATTTTTGCATTTATAATAATTTATTTATTTATTAAATTAATTTGCTTTATGAAAATTTACTCCGCAATTGAAATAGATTATAAAAAAATTAAAATATTAGAGATTTATAAAAAAAGACGCGGGTATTTTTTAAATAATTTTATAAATTACGAGATAGAAAATGCCGACACGGAAGATGCAGGTTTAATATCGGCGAATCTTAATAAAATTATAGTCGAAAATAAAATAAGCCAAAAAAATATTATTGCATCTTTGAACGGGAATAAAATTTTGAGTTTTAATTTTACGCTGCCCAATATGCCTACGGCGGATTTTAAATCCGCCGTTGAATACGAATTAAAAAAAGTACTTCATTTCCCTATAACTCAGTATATTTTCGATTATATATACGTATCTTATGCCGACGATTCCGGTAATATTTTTCTTAATCTAACGGCGTTTGCAGCTTTAGAAAAAGACGTTAAAAATTTCTTGGAAATATTCGATAAGGCTTCGATAAAAGTCAAATATATAGAGTGCAAAGCGGTTTCTATTTATAATAATGCCAAATACATGGGTAAAATTTGGGCGGGTGGAGCAAAACACATTTTGCTGTGCGATATAAGTTATTACGCGATAAAAATACTGATGATTTTAAATGAAGGGATAGTTTTTGAAAGAACCGTTGAAGATTTAAACTTTAAAAATATTTCTTATGAAAATTCCTTATCGGTTATAGTCGATGAATTAAAAAGGACGCTTGATTTTTATTTTGCCGGAAAATCTTTACCGCCTATCGACGAAATAATATTGAGCGGAATTTTTTCTAAGAAAAAAGGGTTCGATATGATAATATCAAAAGTAACAGGTTTTAAGTCTTTTTCCGTTACTATGTCAGATTTATTAGAATCCGGCGATTATCGATTTTATTTATCCGAAAAAATAAATAAATTAAAAAGAATGAACGGAAGCTATTTTTTAAATCCCCTTGAAGAAATGTGGACTACATTCGGCCTTATCGTTAACAGATAGGATGAAAGTAAGAAAAAAATAAAAATAAAAAGTTCATATGAAAAGCAGAAAAAATCAGCCGATTGAAAAAACAAGAATTAATCTGCTTCCAGCTAAAAATAAAGAGCTTATAGTCAAAAACAGAAAGAAACTGCTCTTTATCGCGCTTATTGCAGGCTATATAATTTTTATTTTTTTTATAGATGCATCTTTAATTTTAATAAACAAATCAAAAACGCAATACATAGCGGCTTTATCGCAGGAACTTACCGTTATGAAAACAAAAAACATTATGAATGCCGCATTTGAAACGGCTATAGACAAAAGAAAATTACTTTTGGAAGCCGTCAGAAAAAAAGTTTCGCTAATAAGAAGCCTTAAAAAACTAAAAGTATCGTGGTACGGGAAAATAGATAAAATGGTAACCGCCTCTCCGAAAGGCGTCTGGATGTCGAGCGTATCGATACAGGACGGTAAAGTGTCTATAGCGGGAAACAGCGTTTCGTTAAACAATATTTCTATTTACGTAGATAACATGAAAGCCACTACGCTGTTTGCAAAGATGACGCTTTTAGGAATAAATATAAAAAAAATTAACGGCAATACTTTTTACGGATTTAAAATTATAGGCTTGCTTAGCGGAATACCCGATATGAATATAAAAAATACCAAATAAATAAAACCGATAGGAATAAAAAGTGAAATTATTGGACGATATAAAAAAAATACCGGCTTATTTAAGAAATAATAAAATTATTTTAGTTTTATTGATGGCTTTTATATTCATATATTTAATAAATCAGGATATTTTTATCAACATAATATATAAAAATATAGAAAATAAAAATGCTCAGATTGTAAAAATTAAGAAAAAAATGGAATTTTTTAAGAAAACCGCGGGCACGCTTTTTGAAGAAAAAAATACTTTATACCGGTTAAAAAAACAGATAAAAAATTTAAACTTAAAATTAAAAAACGACGAATCTATACTTCCGAAAACCGCAAAAATTTCAAGCCTGATAAAAAATATATCCGCAGACGCGCCTTCTGCTAATTTCATAATAGAAAAGATAAATTTCGGCAATACTATTAACTATCAGGATATAAAAGCCCTGCCTATTCAAATTTATATGTCGGGCGGCTTTAACAAGACTTTAATTTTTATTAAAAATATTTACGAAATGAACAGGGTATTCGTAATAAATTACGTATCCATCAAGCCAAGCGTCAAATCTTTTCCGGATGTAAAGACGGTCGTTAAAGGATTTGTTTTTTACGGGTGATAAAGACAAATTTATTTACTTACTTTTATTTATCCTGACTTTGACACCTCTTCGCAATTTTGCAATTTAAAAACCGCATAATTACTGCATTCTTTATCCCAAAAATGCCGTTTTTTTTCAAAATCGGTAGTAAAATATTTTAATGATTTTTAATTTTAT
>JAJZLA010000208.1 GCA_021803845.1 bacterium
GTATATCCTTGCTTATGTTTTCTTTCTCGCCTAAACCAATCGTGCCTATTAAATCTATAAGTTCGCCGAGGCGCTGTTTGTCTAATCCTTCCCTTGCATAATTTTTCGGAAGGACGCCTTTTAATACGGGATTAATATTTTCTATTTCGGTCATTGCATCGTCTATTAGCTTGCCTATATGCGGCTGTTTCGCATTATTCTGCAGGTAATCCCATCTGGCTTTTTGGGGAACGTAAAATATATTCTTGGATTTATATTCGTCCAAATCCTCCGGGTCGGCTTCCGCATTGTTTAATAACTCATTGTAAAGCTCTGTAAACGAATCCGAAATATATTTTAGGAATATAAGACCCAGAACGACGTGTTTATATTCTGCGGCATCCATATTGTTGCGCATCTTATCCGCAGTCTGCCAGAGCTTGGAAGTAAAATTAATGTCTCCCGCCTGATTTGAACTGTTGTTGCCGTTAGTTTTTATCATTTATAATACTTTTTTTTATAATATAAATTTAATAATTTATTATATTATATATGTTAAATAATATTTATTAATAGTTCTCAAAATAATTTATATTATATGATTTCATAACCGCTTTTATTTATTAATTCTTCGCTCAGACGCCATAATTTTGCCGCCGCATCTTTATCATAGACTATATCGTGCGGTTTTGCAATTTTTGAATCGCTGAAATATTTTCCGGTTGTGTTTTCTACGTCTTTAGAAACGGCTAAATAAACCGAGGTCTTAGCCCCTTCCTGCGGACTTCTGCCGAAAAACCCTCCGACTGCGCTCCAGCCTGCTTTTAAAAGTTTCGTGTTTATGACTCCCGGATGCAGGCAGTTTACGGTGATATTTTTATCCTTCAGCCTTTCGCTTAGCTCGAAGGTAAAAAGAATATTGCATAATTTAGAAAGGCTGTAGGCTCTGTGCCCGTCGTATTTTACCGGTTTTACGAGATTGTCGAAATCCATTTTCGAAGCATGCGCGGTCGAACTTACGTTTATTATGCGGGCGGGTTCTCCTGCCGATTGAATAATTGGAAGAAGATTTAACGTTAGATAAAACATCGAAAGATGGTTTATCTGAAACGTAGCTTCTATTCCTTCCGGAGACAATATGTAATCTTTCAAATAAACGCCGGCGTTGTTTATCAAAATATCTAAACTTTCATACCTTTTTTTAACCTCTTCGGAAAAACGATAAACTTCTTTTAGTGACAATAAATCGCAGACGAAATAATCCAAATTTTTAGCGCCCGTTAAAGAAGAAATTTCATTTAATATTTGTTTGCATTTTTCTTCATTCCTGCCGTGAATCAAGACGGAAAAGCCTTTCTGCGCAAGAATAACGGCGGTATGTTTCCCTATTCCATCAGTAGAACCCGTAATAAGAACGGTTTTCATAACTTAGACATCCTTTCGGCAACGATATTCCTGACGCTTTCGCTCTTGTCGTCTTTCATTAAGGGTAGATATTCTTCGGGAATTCTTCTAGATACGGCTTTTCTTACTAATGCTTCGTCGTCTTTAATCATATCCTTTAAATATGTTGGGTCTATTCTTTCTGCGACCTTAATTCTTACTATCGGCTCTTTATCGCGCATTAATGAAGGCAGAAAAGATTCGTCTATTCTTTCGGCAACCGCGTGCCTTACCCAGAAAGATTTATCGTTGAGCATTTTTGGAAGCTCTTTTGCGTCTATTCTTTTTGCGACTATTAAACGTACTTCTTTGTACTGGTCGTTTATAAGAGGCGTTAAATTTTCGGCGGGTATTCTTGAGGCGACTTTATATCTTACGTTTTCGTCTTTATCTTTTAAAGCATGAATGAGATAAGAGGGATCCGCCGTGCTTACGGCATTAAACCGCTCTTTGAAATCGCCGGTTTTTAGAATATTTATAAATTCGCTTTCGGTCATTTTTATATACGAAGCAGATATAAAGTTAATAAATTTTAATTTTATTTATTTATATTTGTAATACATAATTAATTATATCATAGTCGGGTATTACGTTAAACTTTGCGTGGAAATCTATGATGTTAGACTTTGCGACAAACTATAATCTGGGCTTGAGTCGCCAATATAGTTTCATTTTGCCAATCTCCTCTTTCTCTAAGCGTATCTTTCTTCTTTGAACGGGTCTGCGCCGTTGGAATAGCCTCTTTGCTCCCAGTACCCAAGCTCTTCTTTGTCTAAAAAGGTAACCGTTTTTACCCATTTTGCGCTTTTATATGCATATTTATCGGGAATAACGAGGCGCACTGGGAAACCGTGTTCGGGCGTTAAAATTTGTCCGGCATATTTTAAGGCAAATATCGAGTTGTCCTTGAGAAGGAAACCGGTATCTACGTTTGTCGTATAACCGTCGTAAGAACCAATTAAAACATATTTTGCATTATTAAGGGGTTTGACTATAGCGGCAAGTTTCTTCGACAAAACGCCCTCCCATTCCGCCGATTCTTTAGTCCAGCCGGTAACGCAGTGAAAGTCGTCGGTTACTTTATCGTTACCGATTTTTACGATGTCTTCGTAAGTGAAAATCGCCGGATTTTCGACCGATCCTTGTATCGTAAGCCTGTAGTCGTCGATGTTTACTTCCGGAATATATCCTAAATCAAGCTGAATCAATTCTTCTACTTTTTTTTGGTTTGGCGGAATCATATAATTTTATCTAAGAATATTTTTCACGATAGTTTTAGAATTTTCGCATATAAACATTTTTCTCATATTTTCCAAAGACCTGCCGTGTGCGTCCTTATCCATGGAAGATACGCAGTCTTCTGCGATTACCGGATAAAATCCCCGGTTTGCGGCATCCCTTGAGGAAGATTCGACTCCAATTTCCGTGGCTATTCCGGTAAAAATAATTGGAGATAAACTTTAATAAATTTTAATTCTATTTCTATTTATTTATATTTGTTATATACAATTAATTATATCATACGGTAACCGTTTTTAATATTGGGCAAATTTTTATATTTTTTCTGATATAATTTATTTATTAATGCAAATGTCCGAGGAAAAAAATTATGCTGAATATAAAAAGAATTTACGATGAACCGTCAGATGAAGACGGCATAAGAATATTAGTGGACAGGTTATGGCCGAGAGGTATAAGTAAAGAAAAGGCAAAAATAGATTTCTGGTTTAAAGATATAGCGCCGTCAAATGAATTAAGAAGGTCGTTTCATGAAGCGGCAATAGAGTTTAAAGAATTTAAAACAAAATATTTGGAAGAGCTTTCGGAATACGACCGCACGCATAATTCGTCCGCCGAACCGAATTCGGATAACTCGATAGCGGAAATATTAAGATTACTAAAAACCGGCAAAAAAAACTTAACCTTATTATACGGGCTTAAAAACGAAATAAACAACAACGCAGCCGTACTAAAAGAGTTTATATTAAAAAGACACTAAAAGCATAAATTATTAATTTGTTATAATTATATTATAAGACAAAAGGTATTGGAAAAGCGTTAAACTTTATCATTCAAAATATTTTATAACGTCTTCGTTTCTGAAAGTTTTTATTTCATTTACCTTGCTTGCTTTTTTGTAATAACCCAAAGAAATGCCGAGCAGAAACTTTTTATTTTTAGGTAGTTTAAATGCTTTCCTTAGAACGTCGGGGTATGCGATTAAATAAGCCTGAGGACACGCGCCCAAGCCTAAATCGTGCGCAGCGAGCAAAATGTTCTGCGCTAAAAAACCGCAGTCGAAAACCGACCATAGACCTAAATTTTCATCCATATATATAAAAATGGCAGTCTGGGAATGAAAAAAAACATAGTTGCGAAGGGAAAATTCGGTTCTTTTTTCTTTGTCGTCCCTGTTAATGCCTATATATTCAAACCTGTGCCTGCCGGTTTCAAACATATTATTGTTTTGTTTTTCCGGCCAGGAATCTGGAAAATGATAATCCGGATTAATAGGGGTGCAGTTTTTCGCAAGTTCGTAAAGATTCGTTTTAATAAATTCGGAGGTTTTACCGGTAGAAACCGCTATCTCCCACGGCTGAGAATTTGCCCACGAAGGAGCCCTCAGCGATAATTTAAGTATTTTGTCTATAATCTCCTTAGGCACTGGCTTGTCTTCTAAATCTCTTTTTGACGTTCTTGAGCCTATACATTCAAATAGTTCCATTAAGATGCCTCCAGCGGGTTTTTAAGTATATAAATTTTTCCGTTTTTGTAGTTAAAAAGATAAAGCGATTTTTTAAATATATTATTTTTTAAGTTAATTATGCCGCATACGCCTTTAATTTTTTTGATTTTCAATATGGCTTTATAAAAACTTACTCCTTTAG
>JAJZLA010000209.1 GCA_021803845.1 bacterium
TCCTGCTTTTTTTCCGCCGCATCGTAAGATAAATCAAGACCGTAAAGCGATTCTATCCCGTAATATCCGTTTTCTAAAGACCGGGCGGCTTTCTGGACCGATTCGCAGAACGTCCTGCCTATAGCCATTACTTCGCCGACCGATTTCATATGAGTCGTAAGAGTGCTGTCGGTTTGGGGAAATTTTTCAAAAGTAAAACGCGGTATTTTAGTTACTACGTAATCTATGGACGGTTCAAAACATGCAAGCGTTTTTTTTGTAATATCGTTGGTAATTTCATCCAAAGTATATCCAACGGCTAGCTTGGCGGCAATTTTTGCTATCGCGAAACCGGTCGCCTTGGATGCAAGGCTGGAACTTCTCGAAACCCTCGGATTCATTTCTATAACATAAACCTCGTCGGAATCTGGATTTAAAGCAAACTGGATATTGGATCCGCCGGTTTCTACACCTATTTCGTCCATTATTTTTATCGAATAGTCCCTCAGTTTTTGTAAATCTGCGTCGGTTAAAGTCTGGACGGGTGCGACGGTAATAGAATCGCCCGTATGAATCCCCATAGGGTCGAGGTTTTCTATAGAGCAGATTATAATGGTATTTTTATCTTTATCGGTCATTACCTCAAGTTCGACTTCTTTAAATCCGATTGCGGATTTTTCGATTAATATTTCGTTTATCGGACTTAAATTTATTCCGTTTGAAGCAATGTCGGCAAATTCGTATATATTATAAGCGATGCCTCCCCCGCTTCCCCCGAGCGTAAAAGAAGGTCTTATAATTACCGGAAAACCGATGCTTTTTTGAACTTCGTAAGCTTCTTCCATATTTTTGGCAAAACCGCCCTGCAGAACCGGAACGCCTATTTTTTCCATGCTTTTTTTGAAATATTCCCTGTCTTCGGCTTTTTTAATAGCGTCTATATTTGCTCCAAGAATATTCAAGCCGTATTTTTGCATGATTCCCGATTCAAAGAGCTCCAAAGTAATATTAAGCGCGGTCTGTCCTCCTAGCGTCGGAAGTATGCTGTCGGGTCTTTCCTTTTCTATTATCCTGGCGACAAAATCCTTTGTCAGCGGTTCGACGTAAGTTTTATAGGCGTAATCCGGGTCGGTCATAATAGTAGCTGGATTGGAATTTACGAGAATAACCTCGTATCCTTCTTCGGATAACGCTTTTGCTCCCTGCGTCCCCGAATAATCGAATTCCGCGGCCTGTCCGATAATTATCGGTCCGGAGCCTATTATTAAAATTCTTTTAATGTCAGTTCTTTTAGGCATATTTTATTTTTTTTAATATTATTATATTTAATATAAATTTAACTTATACCACATCCGCGACATCGATATTTATATCGTTTTGAAAAAAACCGGTTAAATTATTATCGATTAATTCCTTGACTGCGTCGGAATATTCTATTTCCGTAATTTTTCTGTTTAATCTGCCGTCATATTCCGCCTTATAAGCAGGGAAATACTGGCTCATAAGGCTTACGGGAACGTCTCTGCCGAGCTCCTGGGCTATAAATTTAAAAGAATCCGCATATCCGCTTATGCTTTCTGGCAACACAAGATGCCTTATCAAAAGACCGGAAACGGCAATTCCGTATTTGTTTACTTTTAATTCTTTTACCTGCCCGTACATAATCTTTAATGCCTTCCTGTTTATTTCTACGTAGTCGGCGACGCCCGAACAGCTCATAGCATTTTTATCGTCCGAATATTTTATATCGGGCAGATATATATCTATAATGCCGTCCAAAAGTTCCAACAGCCTTGCCTCTTCATATCCCGAACTGTTGTAAACAATAGGGATTTTTAGCCCCCGCTTCCCCGCCAGAAATATCGACTCCGCAACAAAAGGCATATAATGCATCGGCGTAACGAGATTAATATTGACTGCCCCTTTTTCCTGAAGTCTAACCATGCCGTCCGCAAGTTCCGACGTATCGTAAAATTTTCCTGCGCAATACCTGCTGATAGGATAATTCTGGCAAAATTTGCATTTTAAAGAACATCCGCTAAAAAAAACGGTTCCCGAACCTGTTTTCCCCGATATAGGCGGTTCTTCTCCGAAATGCAGATTTATGCTTGCTATCTTTAATTTATCCGCCGCTCCACACAGACCCTTTTCCCCTTTAAGCCTTTCAGCCCCGCAATGCCTTGGGCATAATCCGCAGTTTTCCATTAAGCCGTAAAGAGCGTCTATCTTTGAAATAAAATCGCCGTTAGAAACATTCATGTAAGAGGAAAGGTGATTGGCGGTATTTATAACTCTATTTTGCTGCTTAAACATAATTCTTTAAATTCCGAAAAAAGATATCTTGAATCCCTTGGTCCCGGCGAGCTTTCAGGATGATACTGGACTGAAAACGCCTTTAGCCGATCATTTTTAATGCCTTCCACAGTATTATCGTTTAAATTTATATGGGTCAGTTTTGTATCGTTTGAATAATTTGCGCTACCATTAAGTAAATTAACGCAAAAACCGTGGTTTTGCGAGGTAATTTCTACTTTCCCGGTTTTAAGATTCTTAACCGGCTGATTAATTCCGTGATGCCCGAATTTCAGCTTATATGTATCGAAACCGAGAGCTAACGACAGCAATTGATGCCCCAGGCAGATGCCTAAAACCGGCTTCTCGCCGAGAAGGCTTTTTAATGTTTCCACTTCTTCAGACATTGTTTTGGGGTCTCCGGGACCGTTCGACAAAAGAATGCCGTCGGGTTCGGTAGCCAATATCTCTTTTTTTGAAAAATTATGCGGAACCACGGTAATGTCGGCTTTAATAGCGCTTAAGCATCTCAGGGTATTAAATTTAACCCCGTAATCTATGACCGTTACCCTGAAGTCCGGGGAATCGATATTCTTTTCGTAAACGCTCTTAGTCGAAACATTGGAAACAAGATTTAATCCTTCCATTTTCGGCAAAGCATCCAACCTGTTTTTAATATATCCGATTCCGGCTTCTTTTGGAGCTATATAAACGTTAGACTGTCCGCCGTCCCTCAATATAATCGTTATATGCCTTGTATCTATACCCGATATAACCGGATAGCCGTAAGAATTAATAAATTCCGCTAAATTTTTTGAAGCGGCGTAATGGGAAAAATGTTGAACGTAATTTTTTGTTACAAGTCCGGAAATCCATACTTTTTCGGATTCAAAATCAGTATCGTTTATGCCGTAATTACCGACCATGGGATAAGTCATAACGACGACCTGTCCGTTATAAGAAGGATCGGTAATAAGTTCCTGATAACCGTTCATAGCGGTATTAAAAATCCCTTCCCCTCCGGATTCTATTATTTTGCCTTCATAAAACCCCTCATAATAAATTCCGTCCTCGAACATTAATATCGCTTTTTCTTTTTTAGAGCCCGTCATTTTAGATATTTATTTTATTTAAATTTAATTTATTTCTATGAGCCTTCCGCCGACGATTACGGCAACGGCAATGCCCTTGAACTTTTCTCCGATAAAAGGAGAATTTTTGCTTAAAGACTTAATGCCGCTTTCGGTAAACTTCCATTCTTTTTTAATATCCGCGACGGTGATATCCGCTATATATCCTTTCTGCAAAGAGCCTCTCCTGCCTAGTTTTAAAATTCTTGCCGGATTAAAGGACATAAGTTCGGCTATCTGCATTAAAGAAATCTTTTTGCCGTAAAAAAGCCTTAACGCCAAAGGCAGGGAGGTCTGCAAACCTATGATTCCAAAAGGTGCGGCATCCAGCGTAGCGTCTTTCTCGTCCTTGCTGTGCGGGGCATGGTCGGAAGCTATCGCGTCTATAGTGCCGTCATACAATCCTTTTATAACGGCATTGACGTCTTTTTGGGTTCTTAACGGGGGATTCATTTTTGCGTCGGTATTATAATCCAATAAAGCGTTTTCGGTAAGCGAAAAATAGTGTGGGCAGGTTTCGCATGTAACGTTTATGCCGGACTGTTTTGCCTTTTTTACGATTTCGACCGAACCGCTTGTAGAAATATGCGCTATATGAACATTCGCGCCGTAATAGCCGGCGAGCATAATATCCCTCGCTACGCCTATTTCTTCGGCAATGCTTGGAATGCCGACCACTCCGAGACGCTCGGATATTACCCCTTCGTTAATAACTCCTTTACCGCGCAGCTTGGAATCTTCGCTATGCGATATTACCGGCAAATCGAAAGTACGGGCATACAGCAGAGCCCTTCCCATAAGAGCGCTGTCTTCAACGGGATTGCCGTCGTCGCTCAGCGCAACAGCACCGGATTCTTTCAATTCTCCTATATTTGCGAGGGAAG
>JAJZLA010000210.1 GCA_021803845.1 bacterium
GCGCATCCTTCAGGCGATATAACCGAATAAACGGAATATTCCATCATTAATACGCTGTTGCCTGTTCCAAAAGCAAGAGCGCCTCCGCTTCCGCCTTCTCCTATAATTACCGATACCACCGGAACGTTAACGTTTAATAATTCGTATATCGTTTCCGCTATAGCCTCGGACTGTCCTCTTTCTTCCGCACCTAAGCCGGGATATGCCCCCGGAGTATCTATCAGCGTGACGATAGGAATTTTATACCTGTCGGCAAGCTTAAAAAGTCTTTGTGCTTTTCTGTAGCCTTCGGGATGCGGCATGCCGAAATTTCTGCACATTTTATCTTTAGTGTTGCGCCCTTTCTGATGGCCGACTATAAGCACCCGCTCATTGTTCATGAAACAGAATCCTCCTACTACCGCTTTGTCGTCCATAAACCGCCTGTCGCCGTGAAGTTCAATAAAATTTTCCGATGCCGTTTCTATATAATCCATAGCGTATGGTCTCAGCGGATGCCTTGATAACTGGGTAATCTGCCAGTTGTTTATATTTTTAAAAATATCTTTTATAAGTTTTTCTTTTTTTGTTTCAAGGTTTTTAATCTCGTCTTCGACGTCGGTAAATCCTCCAAGATTAAAAGTCTTAAGTTCTTCTATCTTCTGTTCCAGTTCTATGATAGGTTTTTCAAAATCCAAATACTGTAATGCCATGATAATATTTTATATTTTTTTACTTATTATTATTATTTTATTTGTTTGTTAAATGTAACTATTTTATATTTTTATTTTTTTATTATACCATCTATCAAATAATATTCAAGTAATTAGATAACGGATTGGATTTTAATAAAGATTTGTCCACCGCAATATTTTCTCCAAGAGTAATACTGTATCCTGAAATTCTGAATATTACTTTATTGCTTCCTTTTGCTTCGGAAAAACTTTTTTTAATTTCAAAAAGCATTCTTTTAAATTCGTCGTCGTCAAGCATAACAACATTGTCTTTTATTTCTATAATACAGGCTTCCCCGGCGGGTTTTACCGACGGTTTAACTTTTACAGCATCCAGCAGTTCTATGCTTTCGCCGATAATTTTAATGCCCGTATCGGCGTCGCCGTTAATTAAAGCGGTATCCTGCCCCGCATTTTCCGTTATTGTATTATCTTCCTGTTTATATATATCGTCTTCCGATGCTTCGATTCCGGACAAATTTTCGTCATCTACCGCCTGTATTCCTTTACCGCTTAAGGCGGACAGATCTAACCCCGAAAAATCTATTCTTCCCGTAATAATTACCGGCTGATTAGTAGATAAAACATCTTCGTATTTTAAAAAATTTTTTGGAAAAAATACGGTTTCTATATTAGAATTATTGTCGTTTAATATAAAAGAAGCCATTTTATCGTTGCTTTTAGTTTTTCGGACTTTAAGCTGATTTATTACTCCTACAACTTTATATGAAGCATCCTGCGGAATTTTTCCTTTTGCGTCTATGTATTCCCTCACAATATCGGCTGCGGATTTTATTTCAAGAAGTTTCAACTTTTCTTCATAACCGTCTAAAGGATGTCCCGACAGATAAAAACCGAGAGACTCTTTTTCAAAAGCAAGAATGGATTTTATATCGTCTTTTTCTCCTATCGCCGTTAAATAGGAATCATTTTTTCCTGAGTCAAAATCTATATCTTCAGATAACGAACCGAATAAATCTGCCTGTCCCGAATCTTCTTTTTCTCTTTTGCGGATAGATTCTTCCATAACCGCTTCAAGATTATCGAGCATCCACTTCCTCGATTCTCCGCCTATATCTAACGCTCCGCTTTTAATCAAGTTTTCTATCGTCCTTTTATTGACTTTTCTCGTATCGACCCTTGAACAAAAATCTAATAAGTCTTTAAACTGCTTGTCGGAACGCGACTGCAAAATAGAATCTATGGCGGCTTTTCCAACGTTTTTTACCGCGCCTAAACCGGTTCTGATAGCTAACTTTACTTTATTTTCAGAACCGTTTTCGGCAGTATCTCCGCCGCATCTTTTTTCTACTATAGCAAACCTTTCAAACGATTCGTTAACCGATGGCGGCAATATTTCGCATGCGTTAATTCCGGATTTTGCTTCGTTTATTATTTTAGTCAATTTATCGGTATTATTCATTTCGCTGGATAAAAGCGCGGCGGTAAAATGCTCTTTGTAGTTAGCTTTTAAATATGCCGTCATATACGCAATATATGCATAGGCGGTGGAATGAGATTTATTGAAACCGTATTCTCCGAATTTTACGATAAGTGAAAAAATCTTTTCGGATTTCGACTCTTCTATGCCGTTTGCTTTACATCCGTTTATAAACTTATCTTTCATCTGGTTAATTAAATCAGCCTGTTTTTTCCCTACGCCCTTTCTTAAAACATCGGCTTCGCCCATAGAAAATCCGGCAAGATTAGTAGCTACCCTCATTATCTGTTCCTGATAGAGCATTACGCCGTAAGTTTCATGCAGAATATCCTTAAGCGAAGGATGAATGTAATGTATTTTAGCTTTACCGTGCTTAGCTTTAATAAAATCGTCCACCATACCGCTTCCGAGTGGTCCCGGTCTATACAAAGCTACGAGAGGAATTAAATCTTCAAAAGAATTTGGAATCAATTTTTTTATCAATTCTTTCATGCCGGAACTTTCTAACTGAAAAACTCCGGTCGTGTCTCCAGCCGCCAGTAGTTTAAACGTCGCTTTATCGTTTAAATCTATATCGTATATATTAAAATCTTTATCTTCATTAAATCCGCCGTTTTCCCCTTCCCGTTCCTTTTGCAGTTTTTGGAGGGATTTCGTTTCGTTAATAAGTTTTATAGCCTCATTCATTACGGTAAGCGTTTTTAATCCCAAAAAGTCGAACTTTATAAATCCAAGTTTCTCTAAATCTGTTCCGGTATATTGAGTAGTAATAACGTCTGTTTCTTTGGTGCCTTTATATAAAGGCATATAGCTGTTTATGGGTTCGTTCGATATTACGACGCCGGCGGCGTGCGTGCTTGCATGTCTGGCAAGACCTTCCAATCTTTTTGCTATTTCTATTAATTTCTTTACCTTAGGGTTTGTTTCTATTAAATTGCGGAGCTTAGGCTCTTCTTTTATTGCATTTTCTAAATTAATGCCCAGAGTATTAGGAACTAATTTTGCGATCTTATCGACCTCTGCATACGGCATATTCAAAGCTCTGCCGGTGTCCCTTATTACGGCTTTTGCAAGCATAGTACCGAAAGTTATTATCTGCGATACCTTTTCTTCGCCGTATTTATGCGCCACGTATTTAATAACTTCGTCTCTTCCGTTTATGCAAAAATCGGAGTCTATATCGGGCATGCTTATTCTTTCGGGATTAAGAAATCTTTCAAACATCAAGTCGTATTTTATGGGGTCTATTTCCGTAATTTTAAGACAGTAAGCGGCTAAGCTTCCGGCGGCGGAACCTCTGCCCGGACCGACCGGTATGTCATGTTCTTTCGCATATTTTATAAAGTCGGAAACTATTAAAAAATATCCCGCAAAATTAGATTTTTTAATAACCTCTATTTCCATATCTAATCTTGCTTCATATTCTTCCTTTCTTTTTAAATAGGATTCTGCAGCGGCTTTAGCAGGATTTTTTATAAAAATTTCCTCGAAACCTTCCCTTGTTTTTTTTTCGAAGTAATCGGCAGCGTCGAAATCGGCGTCATTAGCCGTTTCTGTTACATTAACAGGCTGACGTTCATTCGCTTCGACGGTTGCGCCTAAGGATGATTTTGCGTTTTTTAGTTTTTCGGCTTCGTTTCCGGGTTTGAATTGAGGAAAATAGTGTCCGCCTTTTAACTTAAAAGAAAAATTGCATTTATCGGCAACCAAAAGAGTATTGGATATAGCTTCCGAAGGGTAGCGTCCGAAAATTTCCTTCATCTCGTCCTGCGACCTAAAATAAAGGTCTTTAGTAGAAAATTTTAATCTGTCTTTATCTTCTACGGTTTTTCCGGTCTGTATGCAAAGAAGCACGTCGTGGGCTTCATAGTCTTCCTTGAGAAGATAATGGCAGTCGTTGGTGGCCGTTAAAGGCACGCCGTATTTTTTAGAAAGCTCTATTAATCCATCGTTGGCGGTAAGCTGTTCTTCCATGCCCTGAACCTGCATTTCCAAATAAAAATCGTCTTTAAAAATATCTAAATAAAACTTAAGGCTTTCTTCGGCAGAATCGAATCTTCCTTTTACTATTTCATAAGGTATTTCGCCTTTAATACAGGCGGACATGGCTACTAATCCTTCG
>JAJZLA010000211.1 GCA_021803845.1 bacterium
AATCGACCGTTTTATCGGCGTATCCGGTAGAATTAATAACATTTACGCCGTATTTTCTTGAAAATAAATTTATATAGGACATAATTTTTAAACCGTATCCGCCCTCGGGATATATCGCCGATACGGATCTTATGCCTGCATATGCGGCATATTTCATTTCCGTTTTTATCTCCTGCCTTAAAGTCATTCCGTAGCTGAAAACAAAGGGGGATAAATCTTCTTTGGCGATGACGGGCGACGGGGTTATTACGGGAATTTTAAATTTAACCGAATCTGATGCAAAGTATTTCAGCTGTCCTTCAAAAAGAGGCCCTATCACGGCGCTCGCATTTTTTTTAGACAAAGAAGCGAAAATGCTGCTGACGTTACTGCCGTCCGCACTGGCCGGCAGGTTGATTATCGAATATTTTATATTCAACCCGCCCTGCTTGTTAAGGCTGAGGAGAAGCCCGTTTATAAACTGTTTCGTAAAGAACGCAAATCTCCCGCCGGTCGGAAGCGCCAATGCTATTCTTACCGCACCGCCCTTGTCCCCGCCGTTTTTGTTTATAACTGTTTTGCCCGCGGACGGCGAAGGGGATAAGAAAACGGAAAGAAACAATGCGGCGACTGCGGCAAAATAAATTTTCGTTCTTGCAGAATTCATTTTTATTTTTATATCAATAAATTCAAAATTAAGGTTAACAATATTTTATTTATACAACTAATAGCTACAACAGTCAATCGGAATTAATTTAAAAAAATAATTATTTTATTTTTTTTTATTTTATCTTATTATTATTCGTATGGATATCGAAGATTATAGATTATACTTTAATTACAGGATTATTTTAAAAGCTAAATCCAAGGGTTATTTAAAAGCGGCATTTAGCCAAAACGAACTTGCCGGAGATAATTTTGAAAATAACGATTTTTACGCAATATTTAAAACCGAGACGGAAAATGAAATTAATTTATTGCATAAATTTAAAATAAAACCCCTAAAAACAAGCAGGTTAATAAATTATTTCGGAAGGAAATCCCTTAACCCGGCTTTGCCGCAATTTTTACATATATACGGCCAAGCCGATTTGTTTGATGACGGCGGTATTTTAGAATCGAAAATAAGGTCTGCCCGCGGTATTTTTTTAACGTCGTCAAGATTCGAAGGCGCAAAAATCTATAGGCCCGGCGCGGATATTTTAAATAATTTATATTTATATCTTTCCGACGGCCGCGGCAATCCAAAATTCGATTTTATCTGCACAGGCACAAACAGCGAAGCCGAGATAGAATTTATCCGAAAATTTTCGGGAAATTTTTTATTAATAGTCCTGCCGTCAAACCCTCAGGCAAATTTAACCGGTTTAAACTTAAATAAAACGGCGGCCGGTTTGTTGCATATTTCAGCACTGGACCCATTTTCTAAAAATTCAAAATACGGCTTTGCTTTAAGAAACAGCCTTGCTTTTCATTTATCCCGGGAAGCCGCGGTATTATATCTATCCCAAAAAAGTTCTTTATCAGGCCTTATTAAAAAATTTCAAAATGCCGGCAAAAAAGTAAAAATATTCGACGGAGAGCGCCGTTCCGGTTCGACTGCCGGTTTTCCGGTCAAATCCTGTGAGAATACGAGCGGGAATAATATCCGGCGACATAACGCAATCCAGCAGTTTATAATAAATTGTTTAGAAAAAGAAAATATTGCTATTGACAATTTATTAAAACTAAGCAATATTAAATTAAATGCGGACGAAAAAGAGACCGCAAAAGCGATTTCGATGCTTGAAATGAATTGCGAAATAGAAAGACGCCCTGGAGGGATTATAAAAAAAATATGAAGAATCTTGTTATCGTCGAATCTCCGTCTAAAGCAAATACTATAAATAAATACTTAGGGTCAGGCTATACCGTTAAGGCCACCGTAGGGCATATAAAAAATCTGCCGAAAAGTTCTATCGGCGTTGATATCAAAAACGGGTTCGAGCCTAAGTACGAAATCATAAAAGGAAAAGAAAAAACCGTCGAAGAAATTAAAAAACTTGCGAAAAACGCGGACACGGTTTATCTGGCTCCCGACCCGGATAGGGAAGGGGAGGCGATTGCATGGAACATAAAAGAAATTATAGACGATATCAAAGGCAAAAAACCTGAAATAAAGAGGGTGCTTTTTCACGAAATAACCAAAGATAAAGTTATCGACGCAATCGAAAATCCTACTGCTTTAAATAAATCCATGTACGAATCTCAAAAAGCCAGAAGAATATTGGACAGGCTCGTAGGTTATAATCTAAGTCCGTTCTTATGGGAAAAAATAAGAAGGGGGCTTTCTGCCGGAAGGGTTCAATCCGTAGCGTTATATTTAATCGTAGAAAGAGAAAAGGAAATAAATGCTTTCGTGAAAGAAGAATTCTGGACTGTAAAAGCTCTTTTCGATATAAAAAACAAAGATAATAATTATTCCGCAAGCATAGAAGGGGAGCTCGTTAAAATAAACGGCAAAGAACCTTTGATAAAAACGGAAAAAGAGGCGGACAAATTAAAAGAAAACCTTCTTAAGATAGGCGGCGGTTATGAAATAGCCGATATAACCAAAAAACAGGCATCGAGAAAAGCGCCTACCCCTTTCATAACAAGCACCCTTCAGCAGGAAGCGGCAAAAATATTAAGGTTTCCCGTAAAAAAAACAATGTCCGTAGCCCAAAAACTTTACGAAGGAATAGAACTGGGCGCGGTAGAAGGCGTCAGCAGTAAGCCTATCGGACCGTTAGGGCTTATTACGTATATGAGAACGGATTCCACGAGGGTATCTTCCGAGGCTGAAGGGCATGCTAAGCAATTTATTCATAGCGCCTACGGTCCCGATTACGTTTCGGGAAAAGGAAGCATAAAGAAAAAAGCAAAGGCGGCGGACGAAGGGAAAAAGATACAGGATGCACATGAAGCGATAAGGCCCACCAACATCTTGTTGACGCCCAGAAAAATTAAAAGCTACCTGACCCCCGACGAATATAAGCTTTATAATCTTATATGGACCTATTTTACGGCTTCTTTTATGAGCGAAAGCATTTACGACCAGTACAGCCTTACAGTAAAAGGCTTTTACCAAGAGCCGAAAAAAGCCGAAAAAACCGATTACGCTTTCAAAACAACCGAAAGTATTTTGAAATTCGACGGATTCCAGAAAGTTATAAACGAAAACCTTAGGAATAAAGAAGATTCTGATGACGAAAATGAAACAGCGGCGGAAAAATCTCCGTCTTCCATAATAAAAATATTCGAACTTCTTTCAAAAGGCGACCCCGCTTCGATAAAAAAAGCCGACGCCCTTCAGCATTTTACTGCGCCGCCTCCAAGATATACGGAAGCAAGTTTGGTCAAAGCCTTAGACGAAAACGGCATCGGCAGGCCTTCGACATATCAGAGCATAATAGCAAATATAAAAACAAAAGATTACGTAGCTATGACTACGGAATCAGCGGATGCCTCGAAAAAAGGCGGCTCCACACAAAAATTTAAACCTACGGAACTGGGGATGACCGTTTCGGATATATTAAAGGCTGGATTCTCGGATATAATAAACTTAAAGTTTACCGCAAATATGGAAGAAAAATTAGATAATATAGAAAATGGATTAATTGATAAAAACGACCTGCTTACCGATTTTTACGATAAATTTATGAAAAGCTTTAAAGACGCTAAAGCCAATATTAAAAACATAAAAGGCTCGTCTGAACCGACCGACGTAATCTGCGAAAAATGCGGCAAACCTATGGTAATAAAAATGGGCAGGTTCGGAAAATTCCTTGCATGCAGCGGATACCCGGAATGCAAAAATACTAAAGAACTTCCGAAAGCAAAAGATGGGGGCAATAGCGCAGCCGGTGCCGCGGAAACGGAAGAAACCGGCGAGATTTGCGAAAAATGCGGCAAACCTATGGTAATAAAAACGGGCAGATACGGCAAGTTTCTTTCCTGCAGCGGATACCCGGAATGCAAAAACATAAAACCCATACCGGTTAAGCTAAATAAATCTAAGATTCCCTGCCCTACGGGATGCGGCGGATATCTTGTGGAAAAAAGAACTAAAAAAGGCAGAAAGTTTTTCGGATGCTCCAACTATCCCAAATGCGATTACGCCGCATGGACGTTACAGCCTGAAAAGACAAAATAGCGATTGATTTAATTTAAAATTTAAAATATTATTATTAAATATTAAATTAATTAATATGAATTAAAGGGGTGCAATTATGTCGAAAGGTCTTTTTCAGTCT
>JAJZLA010000212.1 GCA_021803845.1 bacterium
TTTGTTCGATATTTCTCATTCAAATCCCTTACGGCATATTTTTTTAAAATAAGCAAAATTGCATATTTAATTTTACCATATAATCCGAAATTTTTAAAATATACCGTTTAAAACTTCTTTGATAATATCAAAATCGGCTCTTTTACCCGTCCAGATATAAAAACTTTCGACTGCCTGAAATAAGAGCATAGACAACCCGTCTGCGCGTTTCAGCGACTTTTCCTCGAGAACGTTTAAAAAGCCTGAAGATTTTGAAGAATAAGAAATATCGAACAAAAAAAAGCCGCGCCTGAATTTTTTTAAACCCGCAAATAAATTATTAATCAACCTGCCGCTTTCGGCAGACGGCGTTACGGTATTAACTATAATATCCCATTTTTCCGATAAAATACTTTCTAACGCCGCGCCTGAATTAAAACCGTAAGATTCAATTCCGGCATTCGATTTTAGAGACTCTTTCCATAAACAGGCTTCTTTTTTAAGTTTATCGGCATTGTCCGCACTGCGGTTAATTATTAAAATATCTTTTGCTCCGTCTCTTATCGAGGCATAAAGCGCCGCTCTCGAAGCGCCTCCGGCTCCGAGAAGAATAACTCTCCTGCCGTTTAAATTTTCTTTAAATTCATAATTTACGGCGCTGGCAAATCCGTTTATATCGGTATTATATCCGCGGTAATTGCCGTCTTCTTCCAAATTTACCGTATTCACCGCTCCGACGGTTTCGGCCTCCGCGCTTAAAGAACGTATATGCTTTAAAACCTCGGTTTTATATGGCTGGGTAATATTTGCGCCTTTCATGCCGAGCGACTTAAAGCCGTTAAATGCGGCGGCAAATTTTTCAGGAGGAACGTCGAACATGCCGTAGCATAGATTTGCGTCGAGAAGTTTATTTAGAGAGCCGTGTATCAGGGGGGAAAGGGAATATTTTATATTATAACCGAAAATACCTGCCAGATACGGCGGGGCAAAAAGGCGGGCATCCTTTTGTTCTTTCATATTAAACGCCCATAAGCAATTGTTTTAACAGGTAATCTATTTTTGCCGCTTTTTTGTCGTCGACAAACATATAGACGTATCTTTCTATATCCTGAATAGCTTTCG
This sequence comes from bacterium, assembly GCA_021803845.1. The sequence goes on from JAJZLA010000212.1 coordinate 1,102, forward strand.
TTAAAGACTGTTTGTCTCCCTTGCTCAAAATATTAAAATCTACCGGTACTTTATCCGCTTTATTCCCAAGCTGTTCCTTTAATATTTTTTTAACAGAATTGACCAAATCCGAGCCCTTGAACGGTTCGCTATGCGGAGGGTCGAGTTTAATATAGCCGCTTTGCAGTAAATTATAAAGCGTTTTTAATACGAAGAAATCGTTTTCTACCGTTAAGGAAAGAATCTGGTTCACATTCCTTTTGCCGTCCACTAACGAAAGAACGTTCCATATCGAAGGAGTAAGGGAAAGAGGCCTTAGATTGCCGCCCCTGTTCGTGATTACCGCCGGAATATAATTTTTTGACGGAATAACTTTAGTTATTACAGCCAGTTCGTCGCGCCTTTTTTTGCAGTCCGCCAGAATAGGAGATAAATTCATAGGAATTGCAAAATTAATAATATCGGGCAGAGGTTTTTCGTCGAATGCAAATTCTCCGTTCGTCAGGAAAAGTATATAATTCAAGGTTTCCGATATATAGCTGGATGTAAATTCATGCTCCTTAGATTTAGATACCGCTTCCGATTTAAAAAAATATATATCGAAGCCTGCGGTAGTTTTATAATACGTACGGTATTTTTCAAGCATCTGCAGATAATCCTGCTTGCTCATGTCGAGGAGTTTAACTACTAATTTTTCGAGAATGTTATTGTCGGAAATAGATAGGAAATATAACATTCCGTCCTTTATAAAAAGTTTTGCCGCGAAATTTTCGAACCGCAGGTTTAGCACTCCCGTCTTCTTTGAAATTTCTAAAAATTTCAATACGTCGAAAAGTTCTAAATTTGTTATATTTCCTTTTACGTCCATGATAAGCGCCTTATTTTTATTATCGTTTATTTGTGGATTTCTAATTCCCTGATTAAGTGAAATATAAACCTGTTAACCACGCCTACGAATACCGACCCGAAAAATAAAACCGCGCCTATCAGGAAATAAGATAAATTTATATTATTAAGGGACGAAATAAAGAAAAACGCGCCTGTTTCCGCCAAAAAGAAAAAAAACATAAACACCCACATAATAGTAAGCCATCTGCCGACGAATCCGCCGGGTATCCTGTTTTTTAGGGAAGCCGCTATAATCATATTCATAAACATTATTAATGCGCCCAGCACGACTAACAGATAAAAAATACCCTTAAACGTAAAAATAGAATTTATGTACGGCGACATCGTTTACCTCCCGATTTTTCTTATTTAAAAAATTAATATTAATTTAATAATACAAAATGGAAATATTTTTTTCAATATATTTTTTATTTAACGTTGATATTGATAATTTTTTCCGATTATTTTATAATTATTTTATGGACTCAAAAGAAAAAAATATAAACGATTTGACATTCGAGGAAGCCCTGAAAAAATTGGAAGAAAACGTTTTAAACCTTGAAAAAGGAGACCTCGGCCTTGACGAATCTATAATAATTTACGAAGAGGGGATAAAATATTCGGATTACCTCCTTAAAAAGCTGGACTCCGCAGAAAAAAGGGTCGAAGAATTAAGCGCGAAAGACGAGGGGGGCGCCCGGCCTTCTTTAAATACCGAGCCTCTAAATATATGAACGACTTTGCGCTTTATATCGAAACCGGCAAAAAACTAATCGACGAGTTCATAAAAGCCCATTTTATCAAAAAACATTACGATAAAAAATTTCCGCATAATAAATTTTCTCTTGCGGACGCTATGCTTTACACCCTGACCATGCCCGGCAAAAGAATAAGGCCAATAATTCTTTTGCTTGCCGCCGAAAGTTTGGGTTTTTCCGATAAAAAAAAACTGCTGCCTTTCGCTTCTTCGCTTGAACTTATACACTCCTATTCTTTAATACACGACGACCTTCCTTCGATGGACAACGACGATTTGAGAAGGGGAAAGCCTACAAGCCACATAGTATTCGGAGAGGCCACGGCGATACTTGCCGGAGACGCGCTTCTATCCGAAGCTTTCGTTATGCTTTCGGACAAAGATTATATCGGGGAATTCGATCCGGCAAAAATTATAGAAGCGGTAAGGGAGCTTTCCTGCGCCGCCGGAGCCGGCGGACTTGTAGAAGGACAGTTTCAAGACGTCAATTCTTTCGGCGAGCATTTAGATTTCGAAAAAATTGAATATATAAACGAAAAAAAAACGGCTAGCCTTATCGGTTCGGCTTGCGCCGTAGGGGCTATATTATCCGGCAAAGACGAAACGGCGGTATCGGAATTCAGAAAATTCGGCGGCTATATAGGACTGGCTTTCCAAGCCGTCGACGATGTTCTCGGAATTACCGGAAATAAAGAAATTTTAGGAAAAACGGCCGGCATAGACCGAATAAACAATAAGCCAACTATGGCTGAAAATATAGGGCTTGAAAGTACCCGCAAATTAATTGAAGAATACAATAAGAAAGCAATGGCGCACTTAGAAAAAACCGGTGCGGAAACCGGCATGTTCATAGAATTAATAAAATATCTTGCGGACAGGATAAATTAGAAAAATAAATACCGATAATGCGATAATGATATTAGAAAAAATAAATAAACCTAGCGACCTTAAAACCTTACTTCCCGAAGATTTAGAAACGCTTGCGGCGGAACTTAGGGAGGAAATTATATCCGTATGCTCTAAAAACGGCGGACATATCGCTTCCAGTCTGGGCGTCGTCGAACTGACGATTGCTATTTTAAAATCTTTCGATATAGAAAATGCCGATAAAATAATATGGGACGTGGGACATCAGTCTTATCCGTATAAAATACTTACCGGAAGAAAAGATAGATTCCATACCATCAGAAAATTACACGGAATATCGGGTTTTCCGTCAGCCGCCGAAAGCAGATACGATTTCTTCGGAACCGGACATGCCGGAACGTCCATCTCGGCCGCACTCGGTATGAGCGCCGCAAAGGATTTAAACGGCGAAACCGGGGTTAAAGGAGACGGCAGGATTATAGCCGTTATAGGAGACGCATCCATATCGAACGGTTTGGCACTTGAAGGTTTAAATAACGCCGGTTCCCTAAAAAAAGACGTTATAGTTATATTAAACGATAATGAAATGTCCATATCGAAAAACGTCGGAGCAATTTCCAATTATCTTAACAGAAT
>JAJZLA010000213.1 GCA_021803845.1 bacterium
CTTTGCCTGAGTTTACTTCATGGTAAATTACCTTATCGACCTGTTTTTCAAGTCCTTTTTTAAGCAGTTCCCTCGTTCCATCGGTAGAGCAGTCGTCTACAATTACTATTTCTTTATTTTCGTAAGGGGAGTTTTTGACGGCCGTTATAATTTCTTCAATAGTCTTAACTTCGTTGTAGCAAGGTATAATGACCGATAGCTTCATGTATAATGCTTGATTATTTTTTATTATTATTTATTGATTTTGTATGAAATATTATAAATTAATGCATAAAGAAAATAAAGCGAAAAAGAATAAAATTATTAGATGGTAGATAGGTGCAAACATATTTACTGACCCCTTTTTTAGACCCTTTTTTTAAAAATAAATCGTTTATTTTTTTACCGTTCATGCTTAATTTATTATTTTATATAATAATATGCCGCCTTTTTTAACGGGCTTGATATTTAGAGTATTAAGGATATTTTTAAATCTTTTAAAAGGATGATATGAACCGTATCCCGGAATATATGCATTGCGTCTCCTGACGACTATTATATAATTTATTTTATGGTTTCGTAAAAATTTTTTAAATAAATTTGCGGTTTTTAAATTTTTCTTTAAATTTATGTTGCGGAATTTTTTATTATATGTCAAATGTTTAAAAATTAAACTATTGGAATATGAAGAAGGAATAAAGGCAATATCGTTATAACCCCCTGCAAGCTTGAAATAGTTTTTGGTATAAGCCTGATACAATAGGCTGTAACCGGAGTTAGAAAAAGGAATAATAAGCACGTTTGAATTTTTCTTTATATAGCGTTTATATTCTTTTTTATAAAAAAAATGCGGCATATGGGAGTTGGAATCGAAATAAAATTGGTTTGGAATAAAAGAAATTATCGCTAAAAATAAAATAATATATTTTGTCGTCTTATTTAGAGTGGAACTGCTATTAGGAGAAGAAATCCACAGTCCGGCTACAATACTTAGAATTAAAAATGCAAATAACATAAATCTTATCGGAATCGCCTTGCCTATTAAAGGCATTTTATAAAAAATATACCATGGAAGAGGTATATTTGTATTGTTTCCGTTTAAATGCAGAAAAGGTCCAAGCGAAAAAATTAATATCACGGCCAGTAAGGTTAGCAGATATTTTCCGGTAAAAAACTTTGATTTCTTCTTCCATTGTTCGTACGCAAACAATATAAGTACGATAAAAATAGGAATGCCTAAATATGAAGCGGTCTCACGGATGCGAAAATGAAAAGTTTCATAAAACAGTTTACCGCCGAAAAAAATTACGGGTCCAGGCAAAATAAGATTTATTATATAAGTACTCCAACTTATTGGATTCATCGGATATTTTGGAGATTTTGATACCGACTCCAACATTATAAATAAAAAAGGACTAATCAACGCTATAGATAAAACGTAACTTAAGATAAAATAAGAAGAATCGATTATAAATTTTGATAAGTATTCATTTTTTTTATTTTTTATAATAAATAAGATATAAATTAATATACTTATAATTGCAAGGAATAATATAATTAAATAAATTTCAGGCGATATTAAAAATTCAAAGGCTAAAATTGCGGCGGATATTATAATATAAAGTGCGGTATTAATTTTATCGTCATATTTAAGGAGAAAAAGATAAACTATCAAAGGAATAAGGCATATAAAAAAAACGTTCATATCCGAATTGCCCATTATGTAACTTGAAAATCCGTATATATAAGCAGAAATTGCCGATGCAGGGGTATTTTTAGTTATATATTTTATTAATATGTATGCGAAAAAAGCGGATAAAGCAGGGCTTAATAAGGCAATTATGTTATAAGTAAAAACAGGTCCGATTAAAACGGTTAATGGAGAAAATATTATACTAAGACCCGGTATGGCATTAAGCCACAGTAAATTTTTAACGCCTTCCGGAGCCCACATATAAGCCGTTGCAAACGGATTAAGATGATGAATAATCGCAAACGGCCACCATTCTATAAACCATATAAAAAGAGTAGGGTCTGCGTTCATTCCTACATAACGGGTTTGAGGAGAATTTAGCGTCGGAAAACCGAAGTATGCCAGAGAAATTAAAAGGTATACTATGAAAATCGCAACATTAATCAGCCGATTTCTTTTTGTCGATTTTGACATATAAAGAGAGGACAAAATTTATTCTAATTATTACGGTAAATTACTTCCTGAAAACGTTATATTTTATTATGCAGTATAGCGCCCTGAAACCGTCTTTAAACCTATTTTCTTGCCTTCGTCGTACGTTCTGCCGTAATTGGGAAAAGGGGTCAGATTTATTTATTATTCAGTCTGGAGTAGAATACGGAGGCGGGCGTTTATAAAAGCGAAGCTTTTATGCCAGCCGGAGTGAAATAAATCTGACCCTTTTTTTTGTTTGAACTTAATAATTTGTTTGTTCCGCCCTTTTAATAACATTTGTAACGATAGTTTCTATTACCGGCGACCGCTATTTTGTTTATCCAAAACCTCGCCGTAAACGTCCATGACTTTTTTATAGGAAATATCGGAAGAAAAAACTTTTTTGGCTCTTTCAAAACCTTTGGCTGCTTGTTCGTTTTTATAATTTTCGTTTTCTATATAAAATTTAATAGCTTCTTTGAGTTTAAAAGGGTCTTTTGGAGGAATTAAGATATTGGCGTCGCCGAAAACTTCCGGAATTCCGCCGGAATAGGCGGCTATGCAGGGTTTTTTCATAAACATATATTCCAGGTTATTAATGCCGAAAGGTTCGTTTAACGAACAGGAAACGCATACGTCGAAAGTATTGACGAATTTTCTCACGTCTTTTTGGTAACCCCAAAATCTGAAATTTTCTGCTATCCCTTTATTTTTGGTTATCCGTTTTAAATTGCTTTCCGTTTTGCCGCTTCCTACTATATGAAACATAAGCGGCTTGACTCTTGATTTAACGTTCGAATTGTTATGGTACTCTTTAATTAAAAGTTCCGCCGCTTCTATAAAATAAATCTGTCCTTTCTGTTCGTCTATCCTTCCAGTCATGCCTATATTAAAATAATTATCGAATTCGTTTAATCTGTCTTTATAATTAATGAAATGCGATTCATCTATTCTTTCGTACACTACATGGGATTTATTTTTTAATTCCTCTATATTTTTAACGGTTTTGTAAGAAAACTTAAAAAGTTTGTTGACCGCAGCTTCTATTAAATTAGGCTTGTATTCTAAATATTCGGGCGTCGAGAAGTATTTCATATGATAGTCTTTCACGGCATTGCTGGCGAAACATAACGCGTCCGCAAGCGCGTAATAATGATAACCGCTGAATATATTTATAGTGCTGACTACCGGAATTTTAAGAAAGTTTCCGGTTAGAACCCCAAGATAACTTCCCGTGCCGAGATGCGTATGTATAATGTCTATTTTATTTTCACGGCATATTTTTATAATTTTATTTAATGCGTATATATTTTTTCTTTCCGGATTAAATGCCGAATAAAAATTAACGCCGTTAGTTTTCAAGATATTTATAAGCTTGTCGTTAAAGGAATGAATGAACAAGAAAGCGGAATTTCCTTTTTCTATCTGGGTTTTGGCAAGATAGACGGCGGAATTTTCCGCTCCTCCCCAGCCTCTAGACGATATGATGTGAAGAATATTCATATATGGTGCGTATGGTGCGTATTATATGTATTATATATTATGTGTATATATGTATGTGTATTATATGTATTATATTTATGTATTATATGCGAATTATTTTAAATAAGATTATACATATTTTTAAGATTTATGGCAAATTTATTCCGTTTACATAAATGTCTATGAAAAATAAAAAAAGCGAAAAAAAGGGGTCAGATTTATTTATTATTCAGTCGGGAGTAGAATACGGAGGCGGGCGTTTATAAAAGCGAAGCTTTTATGCCAGCCGGAGTGAAATAAATCTGACCCCTTTAATTCCCTTTAAATTCTTTAAATTAAATACACATTTAAATTTTAACTTACTTGACTTATATTTTTATCGTGCTAAAATATAAGCATGATTATAAAAAGAACGGTATACGATTACATTTTTGATCATTTAAACGCTAAAGAAATTACGCTTATTACGGGACCAAGACAGGCGGGCAAGACTACCATAATGGAAACCTTAAAAAGCGAACTTGATAAGAAAGGCGAAAAAACGCTCTTTTTAAG
>JAJZLA010000214.1 GCA_021803845.1 bacterium
AATAATGGTTTTATAATTAATTGATTTTTAAAATACAGATTTATTTATAAATTTAATTGAAAAAGAAAATTAGACGAAAATTATTATATTATATAGCGGCATAAAAAATCAATTAATATTTATCGCAATCCGTTATTTTTCTATTCCCGTCCTCGACGGTACATTATTATTATAATAATGTTTTATTTCTTTCATTTCGGTGACAAGATCGGCTATATCGATTATTTCCTGCGGGGCATTTCTTCCGGTAAGTATAAGTTCTAAATTTTTTCTTTTATTTTTTATTAGATCGATTATTTCTTCAGTTTTTATTATACCCAAATTCAAAGCTACGTTAATTTCGTCTAGCACGAGAATTCCTACGCCGTTATCCGAACAGGCGGTTTCTAAGGCAAGAGACAAACCTTTTCGGTTAGATTCTATATCTTTTTCCCGCAGTTTGTCTTTGTTTATAAAATAAGGACTTCCCGCTTGATATATTTTAATCGAAGTAGAGCAAATCTCCAACGCTTTAACCTCTCCGGAATAAGAGCCGCCTTTTAAAAATTGTATTATTAATGATTTTATATTATGTCCGCTCGCCCTTAATGCTTGGCCGAGGGCCGCCGTCGTTTTGCCTTTTCCGTTTCCCGTATATACCTGAACCAATCCTATTTCTAAAAAACCGTCGGACGCCGATATTTCATTGAACCAGTTATTGTGTTTGGATAAATTTTTATCGCTCATTAAATATGATGACCTGAGATGCTAAAGTTTTAATAGTATAATTAAACAATTTTTTTGCCGCCGCATAATTTGCCGGTTTAATTTTATATCCGAATACCGAGAATATAGAATTAAAAATCAGCGCTCCGTTTTTTATACTATAAGCAGTTTTGAAAGAGCCGACTTTATTTTTAAAGTTGACCGATTGCGGCGTATATATAATTTTGCAGCCTTTTGGAAAGTTTATCTTGACGGCGGTTTTTTCGGAAAAATTATAGCCGAATTTTATAGGGTATTTTCTTTTGTTTAGGGCGGTTATTTTTGCAAGTTCGTTCCGCGTCCTTAACGGAATTCTTACCATTATTTTTTTGCCGTTTTTGCCCGCATATTTTTTTGCCGTAAATGAAAATTTTTCGATATAAGGTTTAGTCATACTGTCGCCGTTTTCAAAAGAATAATTTATGAGTTTTGCATTGGGAGCTATAGACATTATGTTTTTTAATACCCCGTTTCGTTTCTTTTTTTCGGAAATAGAAGAATAAAGGTACCGTTTATACATATCGTATGCTCCGCCGTAATTTATTACGGCTCTTACTTTAATGTTTCCGTTTGCGTAAACCGATGCATATTCTTTGTCGCTAATGTAGTTTTTTGACGGAGGAAATATAGGAGTTCTTGCTATTACGGCTTTTCCGCCAACTATTATCAAAACGTTTCTGCCCTGATCCATAGGCGGCAGATCGCCGAAAGTAGTAACGTTAGACGTAGTGTCGGCAAAAATAAATTTTCCGGATTTTAACTTTATTGCCGTAATTTCGTGGTCAAATACAAAAGGCGTAGGTATATTAGGATTCATGTTTGGAATTTCGGTAGTCGGTATCAGAACGGGATATGCTTTAACCCCTATCCGATTTAGCATTGAAGCAAAAAGCGTAGCATGGTCTTTGCAGTCGCCTAACCTGTTTTTAAAAATAGCGTTTACGTCGCTCGGTTTATATCCGTCTATGCCGAATTCATATCCGACATACCTGATTCTTTTTGCTACAAAATCATAGATAGATTTTATTTTTTCTAATTTTGTTTTTTTTGAAGCGGTTATTTTTATAAAATCTTTAAGTTGCTTCCCGGGTTTTATTATATCTTTAGTTAGATTTGCATACCATCCGGCTACGTCGTTCCATGATTTTACCGACGATACCATAACATGAGGAACTATAAAAGATTCACCTGGACCCATGAGTTCGGGAATTAACTTTTTTCTGTTCCATAAAGACCAGACAAGAGTAATATTTTTCGAATTTTTTATTATTTCGGGTTTTTCTTTAAAACCATATTCGGCGTATCTATAATATACTCCATCTGGTATAGTTAATTTATATACGGATTTTTTTAAAGGGGAAATTCCTCCGAAATAGTCTTCCGTAAAAAAATTATTTTTCATATAAGGTTTTAATACTATCGACCTGAATTTATAATCTAATATAGAGTTTTTGACAAGTCCGGGAATTTGTATAGTTTTTAGCAGCTGATTTGAAAAAATAGGCGCTTCCGGATTAAAAGGGGCTGTTACCGTTTTTAAGTTATTTAAATTTATATGTATAATATTTCCGCCCGGCTGGATTATTTTAATAAAATAAACTTTTAATTTTTGGTTTTTGCTTGAAAAAGGGAACGAAAGAGACGAGTATTTTTTGACGCCTTTTTTATTTAATATTTTTATTATTTCGTGCTCCGTCATAACGTCTTCGAAATTTCTTTTTATAGTTTCCGCGGTATAATCCAATAAAGTTTTCGACGAAGAAGCGGAATAATCCGCCGGATATGCGTAGCATTTTATCGAATTGAAATTAAACGGAATTAACGTAATAATTATAAAAAGCGCAAAAAATGCGATCGCGGCTGTAAATCTTTTATATTGCATAAATTCTCCGTATTCTATTAATATTTAATTATGTAAGTTATTTAAATTATTTTGTTTTATTTTGAGCGGCGGTTATTGTTTATGCTTATTTTGTTAATGGTGCCGGAAGGGGGAATCGAACCCCCACAAGATAAATCTTACACGGCCCTGAACCGTGCGCGTCTACCAGTTCCGCCATTCCGGCAGATAAATTAAATAAAAATAATTATAATGACAAAAAATATTACAGGTGCTATTATTATATATATTTTATATACATACTTTAATTTTTTAATAATTTTATCATATTTTAAAAATAAATAATACTAAAAACCGATGAAAACCGTAACAAAAGAAGATATAATTTATCTGTTTTCAGGAAAATCCGACGTTCCGCTTTCTTTTGCGGATATTAAACACGATTTAAACGTTAAATCTGCAAAAAACCTTTATACGGTAAAAAAAATCCTCGATTCAATGACGGCGGACGGCGACTTAATTTTTACTAAAGGGGAAAAATATATATTTTCTAAAAAACTTAATTTTATTCACGGTACCGTCGTATTAAAAAAAAGAAATTTTGCATTCGTCACCGATGAAACCGGCGGAGGAAAAGATATTTTTGTTAAAAGTTCGGATCTTGCCGGAGCTATCCCTCAGGATACCGTCGTTATGCAGATTATACCGGACAGCGCTTACTACTTAAAGAAAAAGCAAAAAAATAAAGATTCCGAAACTAAACGCGGAAGGGTGGTAAGAATAATCAAAAGAAATTTAAAAAACATTAAAGCCGTCGTTAAGGTCGAAAAAAATATTGCAGTTTTGACGCCGTTATCCCCTGAGTTTGACGACTTATTTTATTTCGATATGCATAAATTTAAAGAAAAGGGGAAATTAAAAAACGGCGTTATCGTAAACGCGGTTTTGCCGGAAACGGACGATTTTTCGTCGCGTATAGTATCTATAGATAAAATTTTGGGCGATATAGAAGAAAAAGATGCCGAGGAAGAGATAATACTTAATAAATATAATATTTATAAGTCTTTTGGAGAAAAAGCGTTAAAAGAATTAGACGAATTTTCTTCAGATATAGAAGAATCGGATAAGAAAGAAAAAGACAGACTTGATTTGACGGCATTGCCTTTTATTACCGTCGACGGCGAAGACGCGAAAGATTTCGACGATGCGGTTTATTTGCAGTCCGGAGGGAAAGCTAAAGCGGGGACGGCAAAACTTTACGTGGCTATAGCCGACGTTTCTTATTTTGTAAAATTCGGCAGCGCAATAGACGATGAAGCTTTTAAGAGGGGCAACTCTACATATTTTCCCGGCAGCGTATATCCCATGCTTCCGGAAAAATTATCAAACGGATTGTGCAGTCTTCTGCCTGAAAAAAAGCGTTTTGTTATAGTTTGCGAAATGGACATAGACTTAAAAACCGGCAGTATTAAAAAGAAAAAAATATACAAAGGCGTTATAAAAACTTTCGGAAGGCTTACTTATAACGAGGTATATAATTTTCTTAATGCGTTAGACGAAAACGAAGATGATATTTTAAACGAAAAACTAACTC
>JAJZLA010000215.1 GCA_021803845.1 bacterium
GGACTCGTTAAATATGCGTATAAAAATAGAAACGGACTGAATAAAAAATCTTTTTCTTCCAAAAACGGGGATAATCCGTTTGTTATTATAAAAAATTGGTTTTCCGATTTAATAGAATATTTTTTCTGATAATTAATAAAAACGCTTAATTTAATCGATATTTTTTACGATATATAATAAGGCAGATAAAAGGAGGGAATGATGTTAGAATTTGTAGAAAATAATGAATTAACGGCAAAAATAAAAGTTGTAGGCATCGGCGGCGGAGGCGGCAATGCGGTTAATACCATGATAGCGGCGGGACTTTCCGGAGCCGATTTCATAGCGGCAAATACCGATGCCCAGGCATTAAAAGCAAACGCGTCGAGTATAAAAATCCAGCTCGGAGAACAGATTACAAGGGGGCTGGGAGCCGGAGCCAATCCTGAAGTAGGAAAAAAATCGGCGTTAGAGGATAGAGAAAAAATCAGGGAGATTTTAGAAGGTTCGGATATGGTGTTTATTACCGCCGGACTCGGCGGAGGCACCGGAACCGGAGCTGCTCCCGTAATTGCGCAGATAGCCAAAGAAGTAGGAGCTTTAACCGTAGCCGTAGTCACTAAGCCTTTTATTTTTGAAGGCAACAGAAGGATGAAACAGGCGGACGAAGGTTTAAGGGAACTCAAGGCTGTCGTCGATACGGTCATTACCATTCCAAATCAGAGGCTTTTAGCCGTTGCGGGCAAATCTACTTCTATGCTCGATGCTTTTAAAAAGGTTGACGAGGTTCTTCTTCAAGCCGTTAAAGGCATATCCGATTTAATAAATGTGCACGGCCTTATTAACGTCGATTTCGCCGACGTCAAGACTATAATGTCCGAAATGGGTATGGCGCTTATGGGGACGGGTATTGCGGAAGGGGAGAATAAGGCGCTGGAGGCGGCGCAGAAGGCCATTTCAAGCCCGTTATTAGAAGACATAAAGATAGAAGGCGCAAGGGGCCTTCTTATAAATGTCGCAGGCGGAAAGGATATGAGCATCTTTGAGGTAAACGAGGCGGCCGAAAAGATTAAATCCGAAGCCCACCCGGATGCCAATATAATATTCGGCGCAGTGATAGACGATACTCTCGAAGACAAAATGATGGTAACGGTCATAGCCACGGGATTGGGTTCCGAAACGCGTCCGATTTCCTTGGTTTCCGTTAACGGCTCCGGCGCATCGCCTGTCCAGATTAATGCCGCCAATCCTGAAAATCAACAGTTTCCCGAAGCCGCGGATATAAGCAACAAAACCGAATCCAAAACTATATATATAGACAGATTTTCCGACAAAGAAGAAGAGGATGATTACGAAAGCGAAAGATACGATATCCCGACGTTTATGAGAAAACAGGCTGATTAATCATTATGCGGGGCGGAGGAGATTTTAAAGAATTCGATATTAAGGCAAAGATATGGCTTGAAAAAGACGGCGAACCGGTTTTCGGATTAGGCAGATTTCTTCTTCTTGAAAAAATAGAATCTTCCGGTTCTATATCTTCTGCGGCAAAAGAACTCGGTTATTCTTATAAGAAAGCATGGAGTTTTATAAATCTTATGGAAAAAAGATTCGGTTTCGAACTGGTCAGTAAAAAAATCGGGGGGAGGCACGGAGGCGGTTCCGTTCTTACCGAAAAAGCAAAAAATATAATGAATATGTATGAAGAATTGCTGGAAAAAGAAAAAATTTTTTTAAAAGATTATTACAGGCACACCCCGCATCTTTTACACCCCTCGAAACATTGAGGAGTAGTCTTAAAATTAGAGCCCCTAAAGCACTCGTCCAAAAGATATTTTTTTGTGACCCCCTGGTCTATTATTTCCCATGGTAAAAGTTCGTCTTTGCCGAAATTTCTTATAAAGTCGTTTATGCCGTATCCTTTAGCCTCCGCCGCATTTTTGAGGCTGATTTTATTTATAAAAGAATAAATCAAAATTTCGTTGGAAATTCTAGAACCCCTTGCAAAAAAAGCTTCGGTAAAAGCGGCGCTTAAAGAGTTTATATTAACATTGAGATTAGGCAGGCGCTTAAGTCCGTCCGTAATATAACGGGCTTTTTTGCGAAGAACGCCCGGATCTTCAAAATTTTCCCATTGAAGCGGCGTCCATGCTTTCGGAACGAAAGGTCCGAAAGATGCCGTAAGCAGGCCTATTCTTTTATTGATTTTAGAGGCTTCTATAAACTCTTCCCGCATTATTTTAATAAGATTTATAGTTTCGTCAAGGTCATTTTTTTCTTCGCAGGGAAGTCCGAACATAAAATATAATTTTATATTTACTATGCCCTTTTTTATTATATTTTTAAGGGCAGCCGTTATTTCATCGTTGCTTATATCTTTATTTATCATTCTCTTTAGCCGGTAAGAGCCTGTTTCTATGCCGAGCGTTACGGTTTTAATGCCGGTTTCTTTTATTAAATCCAGATTATTTTCGTCAAGGCAGTCGAATCTTATCGAAGATAACGAAAAATGTTTTTTAGAATCTAAGGAAAACCGCATAATTTTATTTATATTTTTGCTGTCCATAGTGCCTAATCCAACGAATCCGGCTTTATCGCTTTCGTTCAGGGATTCTATGGCTTTAAAAACAGCGCCCGGTTTCGATTCTCTCTGAGGCAGATATATAAATCCGGCGCTGCAGAAGCGGCAGCCTCTTTTGCACCCCCTTTCTATTTCAATCATATTTATATTGCTTAATTCCGAAAATTTAGTAGTAATAACAGAAGAAGAGAATACCGAATCCTTATCTGCCCATTTTCTTTTTATTTTTTCGGGAAAACCGGGGAGATGCCTGATTTCGCTTAAGACGTTAGCCCTTTTTTTATCGAATATAAAATTATAGGCTGACGGCACGTATATGCCGTCTATTTTTGCCGCATTTTCAAGGATTTCGTATTTATTTCCGTTTTCGGCTATTTTAAAAAAATCGGGAAAAATTGCTTCTGCCTCGCCTACAAACATAAGGTCGAAAATCGGGGCGACCGGCTCCGGATTTAAGAACGCTATCACTCCTCCCGCCATAATAAGGGGAAACGATTCGTCCCTGTCTTTCGAAAGGAAAGGAATTTTTTCTGCGGATAAAATCGAAAGGATATTAGAGAAATCGTTTTCATAGCTTAACGAAAAAAATATGAAATCATAATTTACGAGCCTCTGCCTAGTTTCGATGGATATAATCCCTTTAGAAGCATCGTCCTGTAAAAAAGCCCTGTCGCAGGATATAAAGCCCGATTTATTTATCAATTCGTACGCCCTTAAAAAACCTAGATTAGACATTGCGACTCCGTAGTAGTTGGGAAATACGATGACGGCTTTTAAATATGCGCCGGGGCGTTTTATTAAATTGCTTCGTTCGGATTCTAGATAGATGTCGTACAGTTTTTGCAGGTTATTTTTATTATTAACGTTAAGGCGGGGATTGGAAAAATTCCGGTTTCTGGTCATGCGGCGGTATTATGTTTCATGCTGATTTCACCGAAGCTATCCTTTCGGTGACGAGTTCGGCTATCCTTTCGTCTATGCCGAGATGATCGCCTAATTTAATATTAATATCGGGGTATTTTTCTTTATATCCGTTGATTATTTCCGGAATATCCCTCGAAACATGATTGCCCGAATATAAAAAATACGGTATTACGTATATGGATTCAAAATTTTCCCCTGCCAGTTTTTCGATAATATAGCGTATGTTAGGTTCGGCATGTTCCAAATAGGCGCATTCTACGTTTATTCCCTTAAGTTTAGATTTTATTATTTCAGTTATGCTCTTAAGAATATCGTTGGCTTCGCTTCGTCTGGAACCGTGTCCGAGAAGAACTATCGATTCTTTTTTCATAAATTTATCCTTTTTAAATTTATCCTTTCATATACCGCCTATATATTTTATAATATTATTAAACGTTGTGCAATCGGGAGGTTTTTTAATGCGCATGAATGACGAATACGCCGTGAAGGTAGAACGCTTAGTTAAAAAATATAAAGATTTGACCGCCGTGGACGATATTTCGTTCACCGTGAATAAAGGCGAATTTTTTGCGTTTCTGGGGCCTAACGGAGCCGGTAAAACTACAACTATAAAAATTCTTTGCACTCTTGTGCGGCAGACGAGCGGCTATGCATATATCAACGGCTATAACACCTTAACG
>JAJZLA010000216.1 GCA_021803845.1 bacterium
ACGGCGGAAATTTTAAAGAAGCCGAAAGGCTTTCGCTTGCGATCGCTAAATTATATCCCGACAATTTTATTCCTTGGAAAGCACTTGGTTTGTCTTTAAAAAATCTAAAAAGATTTTCCGAAGCTGTTTCACCCTTGCAAAAAGCTATGGAACTTATGCCCGGAGATATCGAAATTATGCTGAATTTGGGCATAGTATATACGGAACTTGCCGAATATGAAAATGCGGAAAATATTTACCGGAGGGTTGTATCGTTAAAGCCGGATGATTATCCGGAAACATATTTAAATCTAGGTGTCGTTTTAAAATACATGGGTAAAAACGAAGAAGCCGAAAAATGTTACAGGCGGGCAATAGAAATAAAACCGGATTTTGCAATAGCTTTTAACAATCTCGGCGTTCTTTTAAGAGATGCTGGGAAATTAGAAGAATCTGAAGAATGTTACAAAAAGGTTTTAGAAATTAAACCTGATTATCCCGAAGCATATTTAAATCTGGGCGTCGTTTTAAAATACATGGGTAAAAACGAAGAAGCCGAAAAATGTTACAGGCGGGCAATAGAAATAAAACCGGATTTTACCGAAAGCTATAATAATCTTGCTATAATTTTACAGGATAAAAAGAATTATGCCGAAGCCGAGAAATATTACAGGCGCGCCATAGAATTAAATCCAAACTATGCCGAAGCTTATAATAATTTAGGCAATCTTTTAAAAGACGCAGGAAGAAATAAAGAAGCGGAAATATATTATAATTTGTCTTTAAAGATTAATCCTAAAAATTATAAAGTTTATAATAATTTAGGGCTCTTGTGCAACGATTTACAAAGATTGGACGACGCCGAAACATTTTATAAAAAAGCGATTGAATTAAATCCAAACTATGCCGAAGCTTATAATAATTTAGGCAATCTTTTTAGAATTAAAAATCAGCTGCCCGTATCGGTGAAAACTGCCGAAACGGCAATTGATAAAACGGCCGAAATTGAGATAGCCTCTGCGGAATTTGTATCATCGGAAGCCGAAAAATATTTTAGGCGCGCCATAGAATTAAATCCAAACTATGCCGAAGCTTATAATAATTTAGGTATTGCATTATACGACTTTAATAAATTCTCAGAAGGGCAAAGCTATTTGCTTAAAGCTATAGAACTAAAGCATGATTTTGCGGAAGCATATAATAATCTCTTAATGAATATGAACTACGAACCTGCCTTTAATATTTCACGTTATAAGGAATACGCTCATAAATTCGGAGAAATAATAAGCAACGGCGCTTCTAATAAATATAAAACCCATACCAATACTATTCATACCTATAATATCCATAACCTTAAAATGCCTAAAGAGGGAGATAAACTAAAAGTAGGTTTCGTGTCAGGAGATTTCAACAACCATCCGGTGGGATACTTCTTGGAAAGTATGCTTTCGTATATTAAGCAAGTAGAACTGTTTGCTTATGTTACGCATAACAAAGAAGACGAACTTACTCAAAGAATAAAACCATATTTTTTTAAATGGACTGAAATTTACGGTAAAAGCGATAATGAAGCGGCAGATATAATATATAAAGACGGCATTAACGTTTTAATAGATTTATCCGGTCATACAAAGCATAATCGCCTTAAGATATTTGCTTATAAGCCTGCTCCTATTCAGGCGAGCTGGTTCGGATATCCTGCCAGCACGGGCGTCAAAGAGATGGATTATTTCATAGGAGATCCTTTCGTAATGCCGGAAGATAAAAAAGAGGAAGAAAATCATTTTATTGAAAATGTATTTAGGCTTCCCGACATTCATTATTGCTTCAGTTCTCCAAAAAAAGCGCCTGATGTAGGTCATTTACCTTTTTTAAGAAACGGTTTTATTACATTCGGCTGTTTTAATAACATAGCTAAGGTTAACGACGAGGTTATATCATTATGGTCCGATATTCTAAAAAGTATTCCTTCGGCAAAACTTTTCTTAAAAACAAAACAGCTTAACGATAAAACTTTATCGGAAATCTTTTACCAAAAGTTTAAGAGCTGCGGAATAGCTCAAGACAGACTGATTTTAGAAGGTTCTTCTCCAAGATACCAACTATTAGATTCTTATAATAAAATAGATTTAGCTCTTGATCCTTTCCCCTATAACGGCGGAATTACAACTGCAGAAGCTATTTATATGGGAGTACCCGTTCTGACCATTAAAGGAAACAGATATGTATCACATGTAGGAGAAAGCATTGCCCATAATATCGGTATGCCTGAATTAATTGCGGAAGATAAAGAAGATTACGTTAAAAAGGCTAAAGAGTTAGTTTCCGATATTAATGCTCTTAAAAATATAAGAAAAAATCTAAGGGATAGAGCTCTTAAATCGCCTTTGTTTGACGGAGAAAGGTTTGCAAAAAATTTTGAAGACGCAATCGGAAATATGTGGGCGATGTATATAAAAAATATAAGGGTTTCATAAATTAAAAAATAATTAGTCGACCTTATCGCTCCATTTGTCGGCGTTATTTTTTGAATAAGAGCCGAACAGATATGCCCCTACAATGTTTATATCGTTTTTTTGCAATTCGGTTAAATATTTATTTATTGAATCTAATGCAAATTTAACTTAAAATGCGATTTATGAGATTTATAATCGGTGAAAAGTCAATTTTTCGTTCGGCGTTTTATGTACTTTTCGTTCGGCGTTTTAATTAATTTTAAATCGGCGTTGACAGATATAAATAAATATTACACCTTTTTTGACACCTTTAAATGTTTATTTATTCCATCCCTTCTTCTTTTAATATTTTAATAACGTTTTCTACCGTATCGTTTATTATCGAAGCAATCTGTTCAGGCGTAAGATTTAGGTTTTTACGGGAATTTACGACATAATTGCGTTTGACAAGACTCATTCCTTCAGCCTTGCCCTCCGCTATTCCTTCCGCCTTTCCCTCCGCTATTCCTTCCGCCTTTCCCTCCGCCTTTCCTTCCAGATAAAAAGGGTCTTCTTTCAGATTAATCGTTATGGGCATTTTGGTTTCCTCCAACTCTTTTACTATTTTAATCAAATTTGGCCTAAGATGCAAAAGATTTGTAAGTTTAAGTTTATAATCTTCAAGTTCGTTCTTGTTTTTAATGCGGGATAATCTATCCCTTATCTCCGATATTAACTTTACCGCATCGTCGGTTTTGCACAATATCGATAATATATTGTCGTTTAAATCGTCTGAATTTAACAGCTCGGAACAGTCTATATCTTTTATATCCTTTAACATGTATTTAAAGGATAGATTGCTTTTTTCTATACCGCAACCCATATACATAGAACCTTGCCCTATGTATAGTACCGTCTGAATAGGTTCTATCCCGTAGGTAGAATACAGATGCGTATAATACTTAAGCATCCTTAACGGCAGTTTCGGGTCGTTTGAAGTCTGCAATTCTAAATGGAATATACCACCGTCTTCCAGTTTAACTAAGAGGTCGGCTTTTAATTCTTCTACCTTGGGAAAATTTGTGTCTAAAAAATCAAGAGCTTTTCTGCCGGTCAATATTTCTACAAACTTTTTAGGTACCGCTTTTAATATGTCCTTAAGCGTTCTGTCGTATTTAAAATTAAAATCTGAGTCGGACATATTTGACAACCGGTTATTTAGTATATTTAATTTTAGAATATATAAAATATATAAAATCTATAAAAAAGAAATTGAAATTAATTTGAAATTTCAAATTTATTACAAATTTATTTTTTATATATCTGCTTATTATAATTTGATTATAGTTATATTATATATCAAAATTAATTCAATTGCCTAATTTGATTTATTTGTCAGTGTCCCAATATAGAATTAATTATATTATACCATGATAATACAGAATTTTAAACGGTCTTGGCACAGTTGCCTGTATAATATACATAATATCATTTAATATACATTTTATTTAAGGTGTTGGGGGTGGGAGGGCGTGGATAATTAGGCCGCCGAAAATAATTAAAGCGGAATAAAATCTGACGCCTTTATTGACAGCTTTATTCCTTCATTGCATTTTTAGGGGAAATAAGGCGGGATTTTTTATTATATTAACTGAGAGGTCTATATCTAAATCCGGCCAGTAAAAATGCCCAGGGGTAGGCTCTTCAACATTAAGTATCTTCTCTTCCGGCGC